>JACXTP010000161.1 GCA_016919625.1 Methanomassiliicoccaceae archaeon | reverse complement strand
TGGCGATAGCCCAGACCAATTGCAAGCAGTACCTGGAGGACGCCTATAAGGGATTGGAATGGTTGATGAGCCTGCAGGACGAGAGCGGCAGGATAATCGCCCCTCACTACACTGCCTATTTCATCAAGATAATCTACTCTTTGAACAAACGCCAGCTCATACCGGAACAGGACTTGGAAAAATATCAGGCAACGGTGGATAAGGCGACCAAGTACCTCATCGACAACATGAAACAGGACATGCTTTGGACCGGAATGGCTTGGTCCAATGGGCAGATCCTCTGGGCCCTTGCGAGCACCTACAACTTCCCCTTTGAGGACCGGTCCGCGGTGGGCCATGTGATAGACTGGTTCTCCAAGAACCAAGAGCCTGATGGTAATTGGTACGATGCTGAGGACACATCGAGCGCCATATTGGGGCTTTTCTTCCTGCTCAGGGGATGCAAGATCTATAACCTCAAGGAACGTTCGGACATAGCTGACATTGACACCGTGATCTACGAACGATTGAGGCGCATGCTTTCGACACCGAAGTGCTCCTTCGGCAAGAGGTTCATCGAAGTGACAGAGGACGGCACAACCCGTATCAACCTCACCCCGAAAATGGTCCGGACCGCCACCATAGTCTTTGCGCTGGCCAGCGGCATAACCGTGCTGATAGCCCTATACGAATGGCTGAGACCTTACTTCTCGCCTTAGGAAAAGGATGGAAGTGGTTTAGGCGAACATCACGCCCGACTCGGTGACCTTGGTCTCCTCGGTCTCCAACACCTTGTTGAGCGCGCGCTCGAAGTCGACCATCGTGACCATGTCCCGGTTGTCCCGGATGGCGAACATGCCCGCCTCGGTGCAGATGGATTTTATGTCTGCCCCTGAGGCGAAATCGGACTTTGCCGCCAGGTCGTTGATGTTGATGCTGTCGTCCACATTCATGCGTTTGACATGGATCTTGAAGATCTCCAGCCTCCCATCGAAGTTAGGCAGGGGGATCTCGATGATCCGGTCGAACCTTCCTGGCCTGAGCAAAGCCTCGTCCAGGATATCCGGTCGGTTCGTCGCGGCAACGATCTTGACCTCCCCGATCGGGTTGAACCCGTCCAGTTCGGCCAACAGCTGCATCAGGGTCCTTTGCACCTCGCGGTCGCCAGAGGTGGCCACGTCCAAGCGCTTAGCGCCTATGGAGTCCAACTCATCGATGAACACGATGCTGGGGGACTTATCCTTGGCCATCTCGAAAAGCTCGCGCACCAGCCGGGCGCCCTCTCCTATGTACTTCTGCACCAGCTCTGATCCGACCATGCGGATGAAGGTGGCGTTGGTCTGGTGGGCCACCGCTTTGGCGAGTAGGGTCTTCCCCGTTCCCGGGGGTCCGACCAGAAGCACCCCTTTTGGAGGTTCGATTCCCACGCGCTTGTACAGTTCAGGTCGGAGCAGCGGGTCCTCCACCGCCTCCCGGATCTCGCGTATCTGCTCCTCCAGGCCGCCGATGTCGCCATAACTGATGGCGGGCTTTTCCACGATCTCCGCCCCGATGACTATGGGGTCCAAAGAGGCCGGCAGCACTGACATTACTGCCAGGGTCTGCTTGTTCAGCGCGACGCGCGCGCCGACTGTTATGTCCTCTGTAGGCACGTACTCCGAGGTGGAAACGATGAAGTCCGGGCCGGTCGAGCTCTTGACGATGACCCGGCCGTCCACAAGGACATCCTTTATGGAACCGATGATGAGCGGCGGGGACTTGAGGCGCTCCATCTCGGAGCGCATCCTCTTGATCTCCTTCTGCAGACGGAATAGCTCGCTCTCGACATAGCGCTTCTCGCCTTCCACCCGCCTAACCTCTTCCAATAGCTCGGCGTTCTGTCTTTCCAGATGCTCCAGTTTCTGTTTCATCTCTTTGTAAAGATAATCGTCGAGCTGCTCATCGGTCACTATCACACCTCGTCAATTCCACTTTATTAAAGGGTTTGCTATTTTATCCTTTCGTGTTATTTCACAAACGATAGCATCCTTTCTGGACCCGAGTCAGGTCCAGCCGCATCGCTCGTTCATTTCTCTGAATGGAAAATTAACGTTCACAAGCCCTCTATGATTTCCGCCCGGGCTAGAAATTGAAAAAGATTATTAGAGTCGGGCCCGTTAGATGCGACCGAGTGAACGACTTGATCTGCGAGCTCTGTGGAAAGGAAACGACCAGGACCGACCCAGTGCAAATCGAGGGAACGACCTTGCGCGTTTGTAAGGATTGCTCCAAGTTCGGGGACCAGGCCAAGCAAGGGGCGAAGGAGCAACCGAACAAGATCATCATCCAGTCGCGCCTAGAGAATCGGGAGCGGCGCATGAAGTCGAAGGACGTATACGAGTCGGAGACGGTGAACGAACTGGCCGACGACTATCCTGAGCGCATCCGCCACGCCCGGGAGCAGCACGGGTGGAACCAGGAAGAGCTGGCCCAGAAGATGAACGAGAAGCATAGCCTGGTGCAGAAGGTGGAGCGAGGCGACATCAAGCCAGACGATGTCCTGGTGAAGAAGTTCGAGAAGACCTTGGGGGTCAGCCTGATGGAGAAGGTCTCCCTCGTCAAGCCGGAGAAGAAGGCGGTGGCGGGAAAGGGCTTGACACTGGAGGATTGCATCAAGACCAGCAAGAAGTGATGCACCTCACTTCTTGAGAATCTCCTCTCTTGTTATATCATAATACTTGGAGACGTCCATCCCTAGGTCCCTCGCCACTATGAGTGCGGCCACTTCGGGCACCACCCCAAAGCGCTCTTGAAGCTTATTGATGCGGGAGACCACGTCCTTCTTCTTGATCTGGGTCTTCTGTGAGATGTCCTCGATGAGGACGGTAAAAAGTGGAATGTCAGCGATGGGGGCGGCCTGTAGCTCTTGACCGGGCAAGGGCTGGGGCTCCTTGACGCCCGCTTTCATTGGGGTCGCGGCGGCCCCGATCTCCTTGAGCACTTCGCTGGAAGGCTGGTAGTTAAGAGGTATGTCTATGGAGCGGTAATCGAAAGCGGGCTGGAGCATCCCTTCCTTGGTGACGAGCAGTCCACTGGACTTGGCCGCGTCCAGAATCCTCTGGGCATCCTTGGCCTCGATCTTCGGGGCCTTGCCGGGGTCGCTCCAGCGCATATTGAAGAGCAAGGTGTTCAAGAACTCCTTTTCTGAGACCAGGTTCTTGCCCTTGCGCTTATAGACGATAGCGACCGTCCTCTCTAGCTCACCCATGGAAAACCCTCCTCAAGGTAGGTTCAGTGATGTCGCCACGCAATTTATTGATTGCCCTAGTCACATCCCTCCGGGACCTCCATTTCAGGAGCCCCCAAAATTTGACAGGTCGAAAAGGAGGGTAGCCAGAGGTCATATGATGGCCCAGCTCGATTCTGATATTATCGTGGGCTGATGGGATATCATTATATAGAAGAACAAACATTCCAAGCCCGCATCTAGCGTTCAGGCTAGGATTTGTCTGTTAGATATGATTTAGGAGGTTAGTGAAATGGCAATGGGTAACACACCGATACTGATCCTCAGGGAGGGCACAAAGCGCGACAGGGGCAAGGACGCCCAGTTCAACAACATCCAGGCGGCCAGGGCTATCGCTGACGCGGTTCGCAGCACCCTCGGACCCCGGGGCATGGACAAAATGCTCGTGGATTCCATGGGGGACGTAACGATCACCAACGATGGGGTAACCATCCTGAAGGAGATCGATGTCGACCACCCCGCCGCCAAGATGCTGGTGGAGGTCGCCAAGACCCAGGACGAGCAATGCGGAGATGGGACCACCACCGCCGTCGTTCTGGCCGGCGAGCTGTTGAAGAAGTCCGTCGACCTGGTCGACGCAAATGTACACCCCACCATAATCACCAACGGTTACAGATTGGCCGCCATCAAGGCCCTGGAGGTAATGGACTCCGTGGCCATGGACGTCGGGCCCAATGACAGGGAGACCCTGGTCAAGATCGCCCAGACCGCCATGATGAGCAAGCAGGTGGTCGGCTCCAAGGAGCTGATGGGCGACATAGCCGTCGACGCGGTCCGCCGCGTCGCCGAGAAGGTCAACAACAAATACGTTGTTGATATGGACAACATCCAGGTGGTCAAGAAGACCGGAGGTTCAATGGACGACACATCCCTCATCGAGGGTATCATCGTCGACAAGGAACCGGTACACCCGGCCATGCCCCGCCGTATCGAGAAGGCAAAGATCGCCCTGCTCGACGCCGCTCTGGAGATCAAGAAGACCGAGACCGACGCCAAGATCGAGATTACCGACCCTATGCAGATGCAGGCATTCCTCGACGAGGAGGAGAAGTATCTGCGCAAGATGGTGGAGACGGTCAAGGCCTCGGGTGCTAACGCTGTCTTCTGCCAGAAGGGCATCGACGACCTGGTGCAGCACTTCCTCGCCAAGGAGAAGATATATGCCGCTCGCCGCGTCAAGAAGAGCGACATGGAGAAGCTGGCCAAGGCCACCGGAGCCCAGTTGATCACCAAGATCGACGAGCTCAACGCCGACGACCTGGGCAAGGCCGCCCTGCTGGAGGTCAAGAAGATCCAGGACGAGGAGATGACCTTCGTCACCGGTTGCAAGAACCCCAAGGCCCTGAGCATCCTTATCCGGGCCGGGACCCAGCATGTGGTCGATGAGATCGAACGCTCCCTTGACGACGCCATGTCCGTGGTCTCCGTGACCATCGAGGAAGGTCGCATGCTTACCGGCGGCGGTTCCACCGCAGTCGAGCTGGCCATGAGGCTTCGCGAGTACTCCGCCACCGTCGGCGGGCGCGAGCAGATCGCCATCGACGCCTTCGCATCCGCCATGGAGGTCATCCCGACCGCCCTGGCCGAGAACGCTGGCCTCGACCCGATCGACATACTCATCGACCTGCGCAAGGCCCACAAGACCGGAAAGACCTATTATGGCCTGAACGTGTACTCCGGAAAGGTGGAGGACATGCTCAAGCTGAACGTCCTTGAACCCATGTGTGTCGGAAGGCAGGCCATCATGTCCGCCACCGACGCCGCCGTTATGATCCTCAGGATCGATGACGTGATCGCCTCCAAGGGCGGTCCCGGCATGGGCGGAATGGGCGGCGGCATGCCCGGCGCGGGCGAAGACGACTAAACACGTTCCATCGGGAGGGGCGAAGAAGGCCCCTCCCATCACAAACCTATTAACCCAGGATTCTCCAATAAGTTTTTCAATGGGCAGGATGAGCAATAATATGGTCGGGGACGCTGACGAGGACGGCGAGGAAGCCTTCACCAGTGAGGACACCGAGCTGGAAGCGTTGCGCAAAGAGCTTGATGACACCCGCAGGTCACTAGCCGCAGAAAATGCCAAATGCCGGGAAGTCCTGGAAATGGCCAAGCGTATCCAGGCGGACTTCGACAATTACAAGAAGAGGGCGGTCCGGGAGAGGGAGGACATCGTCCGGGCAGCCAACGATAAGCTCATCCTGGAGCTCCTCAGTACGCTCGACGACCTGGAGCGTGCCACTGAAACCGATTGGGATGAGGCCCATCTGCGCGTCGGCATCGGACAGGTAAGGAACAACCTCCTATCATTGCTGAAAGGTTATGGCCTAAGAGAGATACCCAATGAGCGATTCGACCCGCAGCAGCATGAGGCTTTCGCTGTGGGGGAGGGAGAGGACGAAGTCATCCTCGAGGTCTATCAGAAAGGCTATTGCCTCGGTCCACGGGTATTGAGGCATTCAAAGGTAAAAGTCGGAAAATATATGGAGAATGGTGAGTAAAATGGCTAAGATCATCGGAATAGATCTAGGCACGAGCAATTCAGCCGCAGCCGTCATGGAGGGCGGTCGACCGAGCATCATCCCCAGCGCCGAGGGCACAAGTATCGGTGGCAAGGCTTTCCCGTCCTACGTGGCGTTCACCAAGGACGGACAATTGTTGGTGGGCGAACCGGCCCGCCGTCAGGCCGTCTCCAACCCGGAGGGGACCATCGCGGCGATCAAACGCAAGATGGGGACCGACTACAAGGTCTCCGCAGGCGGCAAGGAGTACACCCCCCAGCAGATATCGGCCTTCATACTGCAGAAGATCAAGCGTGATGCCGAGGCCTACCTGGGCGAGACCGTGACGAAAGCGGTCATCACCGTGCCGGCCTACTTCAACGACAACCAGCGCACCGCCACCAAGGACGCCGGCGCCATCGCCGGACTGGAAGTGGTGCGCATCATCAACGAACCAACAGCGGCGGCGTTGGCGTACGGTCTGGACAAGACTGGCAAGGCCCAGAAGATCATGGTCTTCGACCTTGGCGGCGGTACGTTGGACGTGACCATCATGGACTTCAGCGAGGGCGTCTTCGAGGTCATCTCCACCAGCGGCGACACGCAGCTGGGAGGTACAGACATGGACGAGACGCTCATCCGTCACGTAGCCTCCACCTTCCGCAAGGAGAGCGGCATCGACCTCACCGCCGACAAGATGGCCATGTGGCGCGTGCGCGAGGCCTGTGAGAAGGCCAAGATCGAGCTCAGCACCACCATGCAGACCGAGATCAACCTGCCGTTCATCTCCGCCGACGCCACGGGGCCGAAGCACCTCTCCATGAACCTAAGCCGAGCCACCCTGGAGGAGCTCATCCGCCCCATAGTGGAACGCTGCCGGGGTCCAATGATGAACGCCCTGAACGATGCCAAGCTCACGGCGGACAAGGTGGACTCTGTCATCCTCGTGGGCGGTCCGACCCGCATGCCTATGGTGCAGAAGTTCGTCGAAGGCTTAGTGGGCAGCAAGATCCAACGCGGCGTGGACCCGATGGAATGCGTGGCCATGGGCGCGGCCATCCAGGCCGCCGTTTTATCTGGTGAGGTGAAGGACGTCCTCCTGCTCGATGTGACGCCCCTCTCGCTAAGCATCGAGACCCTGGGCGGTGTGGCGACGAGGCTCATCGAGCGCAACACCACCATCCCCACCCGCAAGTCGCAGGTCTTCAGCACCGCGGCGGACGGGCAGTCCAGCGTGGAGATCCACGTCATGCAGGGGGAGAGGCCCATGTCCCATGACAATACCTCTCTGGGTCGTTTCATACTCTCTGGTATTCCTCCCGCGCCCCGGGGCATGCCTCAGATAGAGGTCACATTCGACATCGACGCCAACGGAATAATCAACGTCACCGCCAAGGACCTAGGCACGGGGAAGCAATCTGCCATCACCATCACCGCCAGCACCAAGCTCTCCAAGGAGGATATCGAGCGCATGGTCAAGAACGCCGAGCAGTTCGCCGATCAGGACAAGACGCAGAGGGAGAAGGTGGATACCACCAACCAGGCAGAGCAGCTCGTCTACACCACCGAGAAGGCGCTGCAGGAACTGGGTGCGCAGGTCAGCAATGAGGAGCGGGTCAAGGTGGAACAGGCGGTCAGCGCTCTCAAGGATGAGATCAAGAAGGGCGACACAGCATCCATCAAGGCGAAGATGGAATCCCTCTCCAAGGAGTTCTACGCCATATCCACCCGCATCTATCAGAACGTGCAGCACCAGCAGCAACAACAGCAACAGCAGCAGGCCCCGGGCGGCCAGCAGAACCCGGACGGCTCGGTGGACGCCGAGTACAAGATCATCGACGACGATGACAAGAAGTAGGAAAGCTGAGACCTGATGGCCGACAAGCGCGATTACTATGAGGTCCTAGGGGTACCCAAGGACGCCAAAGCGGAGGACATAAAGAAGGCCTACCGCCAGTTGGCCCGCCAGTACCACCCGGACGTGACCAAGGAGGACCCTAAGATGGCGGAGGAGCGCTTCAAGGAGATCTCCGAGGCCTACGAGGTGCTGGTGGACACGGAGAAACGCGCAGTGTACGACAAGTACGGCCATGCCGGGGTGCAGCCCCAGTTCCGCGAGGGGAACTTCACCTGGAACGATTTCAGCCACGCCTCCGACCTTGGGGACATTTTTGGGGACATGGGCTTCGGCGGGGACCTGTTCGACATGTTCTTCGGCGGGGGAAGGCGTCGGGGTCCGAGGCAGGGCAACAATCTCCGTTTCGATATCGAGATCACTCTGGAGGAGGCCTCGCTAGGGATGGAGAAAGAGGTCACGGTGCCCATCTCCTCCAAGTGCGAGGATTGCGATGGAACCGGGTCCAAGAGCAAGCGCTCCACAAGATGCCAAGCTTGCGGAGGTCAGGGTCAGGTGCAACGCGTAGAGCGTCGCGGACCGGTGCAGTATGCCAACATCGTCACATGCCCGACCTGCCGGGGACTAGGGAAGGTGGTGTCAGACCCCTGTCCCAAGTGCAATGCCATCGGTTATGTTCGAAAAAGCAAGACCATATCTATCACCGTACCCAAAGGGGTCGACTCGGGCATGACTTTCCGCGTGCCAGGCGCAGGCGAGCCTAGTCATAACGGCGGCCCGCCCGGCGACCTGTTGGTCGTGGTGCATGTGAAGGAGCACGAGCTCTATAAGCGGGACGGGGCCAACATCTACATGAACTGGCCCATCGGCTTCGCCGAAGCTGCCCTCGGTGCCAAGGTAGAGGTGCCCACCCTCTACGGCCAGGCCGAGCTCTCCGTTCCTTCCGGCACCCAGACCGACACGGTGTTCCGTCTCAAAGGCTCCGGTCTGGAGGTCTTTGGGGGCCGGGGCAAGGGCGATCAGTTCGTCCAGGTCAAGATCCAGGTGCCCAAGAAGCTCACGACGGAGCAGAAGGAGCTGCTGCGCAAGTTCGCCGAGCTCGATGATACGAAGAAAGGATTCTTCTCCCGTTTTACGCACAGCAAGTAGCTTACCATGTTTTAGCACGGCATCGAAAAGGATTATGAGCCACTGAAACCTGGGGGCTCTCTGCTTCGAGGTGTCAGTCCACGGTAGGTTTTCCTGGAACCAAAGGGTCGCTGCAAGGCTTCGACCGCCGCATCTGGATCCTGTTCTATGGCAGGATAGCGACAGCGGCGGGCTTCTGCCTGGCCATCCCCTTCCTGTCGCTTTACCTGCACAACGAGCTGGGCATCACCATGTCGGTGGTGGGCCTGGTGCTGTTGGTGGCGACGCTGATCGGTTCCATGGGCCAGATAGTGGGTGGCGAGCTTGCGGACCGTTACGGGCGTCGAAAGGTCATGCTTCTCGGTCTGGCATGGCGGGCGGTCGCGTTCCTGCTCATCAGCTTCGCCATCGGTGCCGGTGCGGACTATCTGCTCCTGGCCGGTCTGATCACTCTCAGCTCCTTCGGTGGTTCCATGTTCGATCCCGCCTCGAACGCGATGATAGCGGACGTGGTGGAGCCCTCCAAACGGTTGGAGGCGTACAGCTTCCTGCGCATCGCCCAGAACATCGGCTGGGCTCTTGGCCCGATGATCGGCGGCATTCTAACCATCTGGGTGTCGTTCAGCACGCTCTTCCTCCTCGGTTCCATCGCCACCATGGGCGTGACGGTCTTCCTTTACCTGTACATCGAGGAGTCGTTGCGCCCTGGACAGGCAGCGCAGCGCTTCAGCCTGAGGGACATCGGGCACGTGACCTCGGACCGCACCTTCATGACCTATTGTATGGTCTCGATCCTATTGTTCATCATGTTCGGGCAGATGGCGTCCACCTATGCGGTGTTCAGTACAGATACGCTGGGCCTGAGCACGCCAGAGGTGGGCTACCTCTGGGCCTGGAACGGTCTGTTGGTGATCGTCCTGCAGTTCCCCATCGCCCGTTGGGTATCGCCCTACAAGATGTCCAGCGTGATGGCGCTGGGGGCGCTGCTCTATGCCGTGGGCTATGGCATCACGGGCTTCGCCACTGGCTTCCTGTTCCTGCTCATGAACATGTCCATCATCACCTTCGGGGAGATGGTGGTGTCTCCGGCGGCGATGAACCTCACTGCCAACATGTCCCCGGAGAACGAGCGCGGTCGCTATATGGGGGTGTTCGGCCTCTTCTCCTCCATCGGCTTCAGCATGGGCCCTTTCGCTGGGGGCGTGATCATGGACACGGTGACACAGAACGATGTCCTGATGTGGGCCGCCATCGGTTCCTTCGGCGTCCTCGCCGCGCTGGGCTATGTGTTCCTAGGGCGGCGCCTCAGCGCCCAGAAGAACTCCGCCATAGGTGCGTGAGGTGGGAAAATGACCAAATTGTTCCCCAAGGGTTATGACCGCCGCATCTGGATCCTGTTCTATTCCCGCCTCATCGACGGGGTGGGCTTCAGCATCATAGGGCCGTTCCTGGCCCTGTTCATGTACCAGAGCCTGGGGGTCTCCATGGCAATGGTGGGCCTGGTGCTGCTGATGGCCGGTCTGGCCGGCGCAGGCGGCAGCCTCATCGGCGGTCTGATGGCCGATCGTTACGGTCGTTGGGGGGTCATGACCTGGTCCATGTTGTTGCGCTGCGTCACCTTCCTGGTGCTGGCGTTCCAGGTGTCTCTCTGGCCCGACGTGCTGGGGGTATCGGTCACCCTCGCTTTGAGCTACTTCTTCGGTGGCGTCTTCGACCCGGCGAACAACGCCATGGTGGCAGACCTGGTGGAGCCGGCGAAACGACTGGAGGCGTACGGCCTGATGCGGGTGGCCTGGAACCTGGGCTTCGCCATCGGT
>JACXTP010000020.1 GCA_016919625.1 Methanomassiliicoccaceae archaeon | reverse complement strand
CGCTGGCGAAGGTGGAGCACAACAACTTCCTGGTCGGCACGCGCGTGGACCCGTGCATCACGGAGCGCGAGGAGCAGGTCTGGTCCGCGACCGGCAAGGAGACGGTGGAGCCGATCAAGGCCGAGCTGAACCAGGAGATCGGCAAGCGGGTCGAGGCCTTGCTCTCAAAGCCGGTCGAGTTCAAGTCCCCCGAGGTCGTGGCCTTGATCGACACCCGCTTCGCCCATGTGGAGCTCGATATCGCCCCGTTGTTCCTCTACGGCCGCTACAACAAGTACTCGCGCGAGCTGCCGCAGACCATCTGGCCCTGCCGACAGTGCCGGGGCAAGGGCTGCCCGCGTTGCGACGGCACCGGCAAGATGTACCAGTCCAGCGTTCAGGAGGTCATAGGCGCCCCGGCGCTGGAGATGGCCCAAGGGCACGAGCACTTCCTGCACGGCATGGGCCGGGAGGACATCGACGCCCGCATGCTCGGCACCGGCCGACCGTTCGTGCTCGAACTGTCCGAGCCGAAGCGGCGCAACTTGGACCTCGAGGCGCTCCGGGAGCGCATCAACTCGGAGGCGAACGGACTCGTCGCCGTCTCCTCCCTCCGCCCTTCATCGCGCCAGGAGGTCCGGGACATCAAGGAGGCCGCCCCAGACAAGGCGTACCGCGTAGTCGTGGCGCATCACGGCAAAGTTAATAAGGACAAAGTAATTGAGGTTCTCCGCGAGTTCAATCGCACCTGCATTAGCCAGCAGACTCCAAACCGGGTGAAGCACCGCCGGGCGGACCTGGAGAGGGACAAGATGATCGTCATGGCCGAGCTAGAGGAGTTCGGTCAGGACGACATGACCATCTTCCTCCGCACCCAATCGGGCACCTATGTGAAGGAGTTCGTGCACGGGGACGATGGCCGTACCAGGCCCTCCCTGGCCGAACTGCTCTCCATACCGTTGGAAGTGCTGGCTCTGGACGTGGTTGAGATCAACGACATCATCGAGGTATAGATATGGTAAGACCATCACACGGTTTGAGGCGCAGGGGCAGACAGATATTGAGGAGAAGCCCCCGCAACCGCGGCCTGTCCCCCATCACGCATGAGTTCCAGGTGTTCGAGGCCGGCGAGAAGGCCCACATCTTCATCGACCCCAGTGTCCACAAGGGCGCCCCCCACCTCCGCTTCCACGGCAAGACCGGGACGGTCGTCGGGCAGAAGGGCCGGGCATTCGTGCTCGAAGTGAAGGACGGCAACAAGATCAAGATCGTCGTGGCCCGTCCGGACCACCTGCGCAAAGTTAAACTGTAAGGTGTTTAGATGAGCTCAGACCACTATGTCACCTTGGCCGAGGTCAAGGAGATGCTGGACGCCGAGGCGGCGGACCACGAGCTGACCCCAGAGCAGCGGTACGCCCTGGACCAGGTCAACAAGAACGTCAAGGTCAGCGCCTCCAACGCCCAGAAGCTGGTCAAGGAGCTGCGCGAGCTTCCGTTCGTCTCCGAGGCCCAGGCCGTCAAGGTCGCCGACCTCATGCCCACCCACGTCGACGACGTCCGGGTGATGTTCGCCAAGGAGCGCTCCACGGTGGACAAGAAACAATTAGAGCAGATTATTAAATTGGTCGAGAAATATCTGTAGACGTTGGTGTTAAGTTGGAAGACTACGCGCATGTTCTCGACTATCTCCCACAGGGACTGTCCTCGGAGAAGAACTTCCGCCGCGATCCAGTGGCCTACGCCCTGGGCAGCGTGGAGTTCAAGCTATTCGAGCTGGTGCCCAAGCCCGACGCCATCATCACCATCGGCGAGCGGGTCTACATCGGGAAGGAGGCGGAGAAGCGCGACAAGATCATCCATGTCAAACGCCGCGTATCGTTCAGTGAGCTCACCGCCGCGGCGCAGGCGGAGATGCCCTACGTCATCGCCGAGATCGTGAAGCTGGAGGAGCAGCGCTTCGTGCGCTTCTTCAACGACTCGCAGCCGATAACGATACGGCAGCACATGCTCGAGCTCCTGCCCGGCCTGGGCAAGAAGACCATGATGGCCATCCTCGACGAGAGGAAGAAGGGCCCCTTCAAGGACTTCGCCGACATCGCCGCCCGCGTCCCGTCGCTGAAGCACCCGGAGAAGGTGGTGGTGAACCGCATCCAGGTCGAACTGAGCGACCCTCACCAGAAGTACCACATCTTCGTCTCCAGGTAAGGGCATGCGCCCCGCCGAGATCAAGTCTGTTTTGAACGAGCTGCAACTCGTCCCTACCAAGGGCAAGGGCCAGAGCTTCCTCACCGACGACGATGTCGCGCGACGCGAGGTGGACTTCCTTGGCATCGAGCCAGGAGATACCGTTTTGGAGGTCGGTCCCGGCCTGGGCGTCCTGACCCGTTTCCTGGTGGAGAGGGCCGGTAAGGTGATCACGGTCGAGCTGGACCGGAAGCTGGCGGCATTTGTCCAGGACCGGTTCGGCGCGAAGGTGGAGATGGTGCGGGGCGACGCCCTCGAGGTCGAACTCCCCAGTTTCGACCGGTTCATCTCCAACGTCCCCTACAGCATATCCTCGCCCCTGATCTTCCGCCTGCTGGAGCACGAGTTCAAGAGCGCCATCATCATGGTGCAGAAGGAGTTCGCCGACAGAATGGTGGCGGCGCCCGACTCCGACGATTATTCTAGATTAACGGTAAGTGTCTACTATCGCGCCAAGTGCGAGCGACTGGAGCAGGTGCCGCGCAACAGGTTCTGGCCGGAGCCGGAGGTCGATTCCACCGTGCTGCGATTGACGCCGCGGCCACCGCCGTTCCATGTGCATGACGAACAGTTCTTCTTCCGCCTGGTGGAGAGGCTCTTCGGGCAGCGCCGCAAGAAGATAGGAACGGTGCTGAAGAAGAGCGACTTCCTCAGACCGGAGCAGCTGGACGGGATACCGCACCTGGACGACCGGGTGGAGGCGCTCTCGCCGGAGCAGATCGGTACGCTGGCCGATATTGTTTGGGAAAGGAAGAAAGGTACGTCGCCACGATGAGCGACGACCGGTATCTCGTTGGTTTTGCTCAACCGGTTATCACATTGACGTTGGTGTCGGTCAAGGTCATTGTCATTTCCATACCCCCGGCGGAAATGACCATTTTCATAAGTATGCCCTGGTAGAACCACATGTCCATAGTACCAGTCGTGCCGCCTTGGGTAGTGGTCACCTCGTAATGCTTGCAGCTCTTGGTGCCCCATTCAGTGCTTATGGACTGCGATCCCTTATTGACCACCGTATAACCTTCTGGCGGGTCGCTTACATCAAAATCCGCCCCACCGTAGGTCTGATTGATGGGTATGGTCTTTTCATCATATTCAGTTGAACCAAGGATCGTGGTCGTGGTGTTGATCGTGACCGTCGTGGCCGTGACCTCCTTATAGGTCTGTTTCTGCACCATGTTCCCAATGAAAGTATCGGTAGTGTACTCGATATAGTCCCCGCTCTGCGGCTCCCAGGAAGTGATGGCCCCTCCATTACCGTCATCGTTCCCGTCGTCACCATCATCGCCATTGAGCATCCCTGTCCCGAGCACGATGGCCGCGATGACCACCACGGCCACCACTGCCACGACGGCGACTATCATCCACGTCTTCTTGGTAGGGCCGGGCTTGGCGACCGGGGTCGATGGGGCGGCCTCAGGGGTCGTTGTCGATACTTCCTCTGGTTTTGGTTGTTCCATTTACAATCCCCCAAATTCTAATAATTTATTATTACGATTGGTAAAATAACTGACTCGTCTGAGAATATAATGCTATCGTGCTTCTTCTGAAGGAAGAGAAAACTTGGGAGAGAAAGCAGGAAATTAGCGTGGCCTCATGGACATCACCGCCTGTCATGGCAATAGAAATTTCATTTGTCTGATTTCTCCAGACCGTTGGTCTTGAGCTCGATCTCCTGCCCCCTCTTGATGAGGTAATAGGCGCCAGCGATGGCGATGATGACCCCGCCCAGCGCCGCCACGTACTCCGCCCCGTACTTGTTCACGTCCAGTACGATTATCTCCCTCACGATGGCGGTGATGCCGACCAGTAGCACCACCTCCACCCGGATCTTGTGGTCGATGGAGTAGGAGAACACCGTCTCCACCAGCTCCAGGCAGATGATGATCAGGAGGATGGCCCCGATGAATTCGAGGACCACGCCTTTGTCGAGCTCGTTAAAATCCGTTTCCTTTACCAGGTCGAAGAACCCGATGGTATCGATGACCGTGAGGTATATGGCCACGGCGAGCAGCAGGAGCACGATGATGAAGCCGATTATGGACGTGGTGCGCTCCAACAGCTGTCTCGAGGTTACCATCAGCGGGGGAACGTATGCCCGCCAGATAATGGTTTTCATCGTGGGGGCCAGGTCAAAAAAACATTATATGCTACATGCTATCATCCCTCATTCTGCGGCGAGGAACTTCCCGCTGCTCACGGTGGCTGGTCTATTGGCTGTCTGGAACCCCAAGGTCGAGTTCATGCCCCAGCAGGAGCTGGATGAGCTGCAACTGAAACTGCTGAAGACGATGGTCTATCGGCTCTATAACTTCTCGTCCTTCTACAAGGAGAGGATGAATGCCGCCAACGTCACCCCGGACGACATCCATACCCTGGCCGACGTCACCAAGCTGCCCTTCATGACCAAGAAGGACCTGCGCGAGTACTACCCGGACCGGTTGTTCACAGTGCCGCGCCGGGAGATCGTGCGCTACCACGCCTCCTCCGGGACGACCGGCAAGCCCACCATCGTGGCCTACACCCGCTCGGACATCGAGATGTGGTCTGAGTCTCTTGCACGCGCCCTGAGCTCCATTGGCCTGGGGCCGGACGACGTGGTGCAGGTGGCCAACACCTACGGCCTGTTCACCGGCGGCCTGGGCTTCCATTACGCCGCGGAGAAGATCGGCGCGGCGGTCGTTCCGGCCAGCACCGGCAACACCGAGCGGCAGATCCAGATGATCCAGGACCTCGGCGTCACGGCCATGGCGGCCACGCCCTCCTACATGATGTACCTGGGCGAGGTGGCGGAAAAGATGGGGGTCAGCATCAAGGACACCACCTTGAAGTACGGGCTGCTCGGCGCCGAGCCGTGGTCCGACAAGATGCGCGACCGGATCCAGGAGTGGTTGGGGGTAACGGGCATCAACTGCTTCGGCGCCTCCGAGCTGGCCGGCCCGCTATGGTCCGAGTGCGACCACCAGTGCGGCATACACATATGGCGCGACATCTGCCTCTTGGAGATAATAGACCCGGAGACTGGCGAGCAGGTCGGGCCGGGCGAGCGCGGCGAGATGGTGCTCACCATGCTGCAGAAGGAGGCGTTCCCCATCGTGCGCTATCGCATGGGCGACATCACCACCATGGAGACGGAGAAGTGCGCCTGCGGCAGGACGCACCCGCGCATCTCGCGCATCACCGGCCGGGTGGACGACATGCTCATCATCCGCGGCATAAACGTGTTCCCCAGCCAGGTGGAGTACTGCCTGCACACCAACCCCGAGGTGGGCAACGAGTTCCAGATACTGGTGGACCGCAAGGGCTACATGGACGAGATGATGGTCAAGGTGGAGCTGAAGCCGGAGGCGTTCACTGACAACATCCTGGAGCTGAACGCCTTGAGGGAACGTATCAGTTCCCGGCTGAAGTCGTCGTTGAACGTGGGGGCCAAGGTGGAACTGGTGGCCCCAGGTACGTTGCCTAGGTTCGAGGGCAAGGCCAAGCGCGTGGTAGATAGGAGGGAGATCTGATGAGCGACCTTTCCAAGTACAAGATCAAGCAGCTGTCCATATTCTCGGAGAACAAGCCTGGACGTCTGGCGGCCGTCTCCAAGGCGTTCATGGAGGAGAAGGTCAACATCCTGGCCTTCAGCATCGCCGAGGGCGCCGGCTATGGCGTCATCCGTGTGGTGGTGGACAAGCCCGAGAAGGGATTGGAGACGCTGCAGCAGGCGGGCTTCATGGTGCGCTTCACCGACGTCATGGCGGTGGAGATGCAGGACCGGCCGGGCGGACTGTACGAACTGACCAAGATGCTATCCGAAGCAGGGGTGAACGTGGAGTACGCCTACGGATATCGCAACAAGCCTTGCGCAGTCCTCATCATCCGCGTGGAGGACGTGGACCAGGGCATCGAGAAAGTGCTGGCCCACGGCGCGAAGCTGCTGGACTCGGACCACTTCCAGCTCGATTCGTGCAATAAGTGAGGCTTAAAACGCCTGCTACATGTTAGAATGCTACGGATTAGCATATAACATTTATATCAATTAAGGCCATCCCTGAGGCCATCGGATTTAGGGGGATAAACATGGAAGTGTTAGGGATACCTGACCCGTGGGTCTGGGGGGGATACATCCTCGCCATCGGTCTTACGGTCGCTTGCATTGTGTGGGGCTTTCTGAAGTGGAATAAGGACGAGGATTGAGATGGTCGACGCCGCATATTTCTGGGTGGCCACCATCGTCTTCGTGGCCATAACGATATACCTATCCTATCTGGGTTACAAGAAGACCAAGGAGGGGGACTACTTCCTCCTCGCCGGGAGGAACGTCCATCCAGTCATCTTAGGACTATCTTACGGTGCCACCTTCATCAGCACGGCGGCCATTGTCGGCTTCGGAGGTGTGGCCGCGACCTATGGCATGGGCATCATCTGGTTGGTCGTGCTCAATGTCGGTGTCGGCGTCCTTCTTGCCTTCATCGTCTTCGGGCACCGGGTGCGCAAGATCGGTTTGCGGCTCTCCGCCGTCACCTTCCCTGACCTCATGGGGAAGATTTACAAGTCGCCGTTCCTGCGTTACTCGATGGCCATCGTCATCTTGGTGGGCATGCCACTCTACTCCGCCGCCGTATTGATCGGAGGGGCGAGGTTCGTGGAGACCACCCTGGACGTG
>JACXTP010000160.1 GCA_016919625.1 Methanomassiliicoccaceae archaeon | reverse complement strand
CCGCAGCCGGCCACCACGAAGGAGGCGACGGTGGAGACGTTGAAGGTGCGGAAGGACGCCCCGCCAGTACCGCAGAGGTCCATGACCGCTGCATGCCTGGTGTAGACCGGGACGGAGCGGGCGCGGAAGGCCTGGGCGAAGGCGAGCAGGTCTGGGCCGCTCTCGCCCGTCTCCGCCAGTCGCAACAATGTGTTGCGCATCGATTCCGCCGAGGCCGTGCCATCCGCCATATGTTCGGCGATGAGGGACATGTCCTGGTTCGCTCGCATGCATAACACGGACATGGCTCTCACCTCAGTGCGCCCAGGAAATTGGCCAAGAGAGCACGTCCAGAGGGCGTGAGCACCGATTCGGGATGGAACTGCACCCCGTCTATGGGATAGCGACGATGCCGAACGGCCATGATGGTGCCGTCCTCGCATCTCGCTGAGATCTGCAGTTCTGAATCGGGAAGGTCCGTTGCCACCAGCGAGTGGTACCGGCCCACCGTCATCGGGTCGTCCAGTCCGGAGAATATACCTTTCCCGTCATGGTGGATCATGCTGGTCTTGCCATGCACCGGGACCGCGCCCTTGACCACCTTGCCCCCGAAGCAGGTGGCTATGCCTTGATGGCCCAGACAGACGCCGAGCGTGGGGGTGCTAGGTGAGAGCTCCACCAGGACCTCTCGGCACACCCCGAAGTCGCGGGGGTTGTTCGGGTGGCCTGGACCAGGGGAGAGCACTATGCCGTCCACATCCATCTTCCTGATGGCCTCCAGGGAGACGGCATCATTTCGTAGCACTTGGCAACGTGCGCCTAGTTCGCCCAGGTACTGTTTCAAGTTGTATACGAATGAGTCGTAGTTGTCGATGATGAGGACGTTCATACCTTCGCCCCCGTGACGGGGCATCTGCCCAATGCCGCCTTCAGGGCCCCGAGCTTGCCCTCGGTCTCGTGATACTCTTTGGTCGGATCGGAATCATAGACGATGCCAGCGCCGGCCTGGAAGCGTATGCGGCCTGGACTGACGAAGGCTGAACGGATGGCGATGGCCGAGTCCAGGTCGCCGTTGAGGGAGAGGTAGCCGACCGACCCGGCGTAAGGCCCGCGCGGCCTGCCCTCAAGCTCAGCGATTATCTCCATGGCACGCGGTTTCGGCGCCCCGGACACCGTCCCGGCAGGGAAGCAGGCGCAGAAGGCGTCCAAAGCGTCCTTATCATGGTCCAGGGTGCCCTGCACCTTGGAGACCAGATGCTGCACGTGGCTGAACTCCTCCACCTGCATGTACTCCGCCACGTGCACGCTGCCCTCCTCGCATACCTTGCCCAGGTCGTTGCGGGCCAGGTCGACGAGCATGGCATGCTCCGCGCGCTCCTTCTCATCGCCCTGCATCTCCTCCTTCAAGGCCCTGCGCTCCCGCATGGTAGAGCCGATGGGCCTGGTGCCGGCGATGGGGTAGGTGATGACCTCGTCCCTCTTCACGGTGACCAAGGTCTCCGGGCTGGAGCCCAACACCTTGCGCTCGCCGAAATCAAGATAGAACATGTAGGGGGAGGGATTGACCTGGCGGAGCGCCTCGTACAGGGAAAGGGGGTCGCCGGCGAACTCCATCTCCTTTTGACGGGACACGACCACCTGGAACGCCTCCCCTTCGGAGATCCTCTGTTTGGCCAGAACGACGTTCCGTTCATAAATGTGGCGAGGGTCCAGGTCCTTGGTCTTACCGGCCAGGAAGTCCTCTCTCCCTTCTGGAGCTGCTTCCTTGTCAAGGATGCGTCGCAGGTTGTCGCAACCGTCCACCGACAGGTAGTGACATTGGAAGCGGGAG
This sequence comes from Methanomassiliicoccaceae archaeon, assembly GCA_016919625.1. GTDB lineage: Archaea > Thermoplasmatota > Thermoplasmata > Methanomassiliicoccales > UBA472 > JACXTP01. The sequence continues at coordinate 3,033 of JACXTP010000160.1, read as the reverse complement.
TGGTCATAGACGACAGCTTCCTTGTACAACCCCAGCTCGTAGTCTGGGAACGAATCGTCGCGGAGGAAGGGCGTCTTCTTTTCCAGGTAGCGCGCGAACTCGAAGGAGAAGTAACCGACCAGTCCGCCCATGAAAGGGAAGCGGCGGTCATCGACACGGTTCTGCTTGATGACCTCCCGCATGGCCTCCACCGGGTCGTCGCTGCGAGTAGGCGCCCCCGAAACCCGGCCATCTTCGCAACGGAGCACGAACTTGGGGCAGCAGCCTATGAAAGAATATGAGACGGTCCGCTCCGCTCCCACCGCGCTCTCCAGCAAGAAGGAGGAACGGGCTTGCTTGGAGATGCGTCGATAGAGCTCCATGGGCGGGGAGGTGATGGGGAGTGATTCGACGGTGATCCTTGAGGAGTTGTCATTCATATTAATGGAGTACATTATTGACTATATTTAATCATTATTGTATTAATTTATACATTTATAGCAGAATGATGAAGCCGCCTGTTGAGGTTCTTCATCGAAGAGCTGATAACTAGAAGAAAAGGACCTGGACGCCCAAGGCGATCACCACCAGATTGCCCAGGACAATCGTTGCCACCAGGAACCGGTGGGAGAAGAAGCGCTTGGCGGTAGATCCGAGATAGACCAAGAGGATCTGCCAGCTCAACGATGCTAATCCCGCGCCAATCACGAATGCGGCCATGTCCTGCCAGGTGTAATCCCATTGTGATCCGTTGCCGGCGATCAGCGCGGTGAAATAGACAATGGTGAAGGGGTTCAGGGCGGTGAGGACGAAGAACTTCAGATAGATGTGCCCCTCGCTCAGTTCGGTGGTGGAGAGGCCGTCCTGTCTTTTCCTAAGTTTCATCAGCCCGTAGATGCCCAGCCCGATGAGGGTGCCCCCGCTCACGATGCGCAGCACCTCTTCGTAGGGCGAAAGGACGGCGAGGATGGCCGATCCAGCCACCACCGCCATGATTGCGAAGGAGAAATCGACGCTGGTCACAGCCACTGCGGCGATGAGGCCCTGTCGCAACCCCTTCTCCATCGCCAGGCTGACCAGGAGCACCGAGATGGCACCGACCGGGATGGCTATGCCATATCCGGCGATCATCCCGTCCACGAAGGCGCTCGTCCACCCACCTCACGGCCGCATGATCGCGATCGGAATTAAACCATCGGTCCGAACTGGGCAATATTAACATATGGTGCACGGGAATGCCGCCCCCAGAGGAAGGTCCATGAAAGTGGTGGCGTTCAACGGAAGCCCGCGCAACAACGGGAACACGCATCAGGCATTGCAGATCGTATTGGACGAGCTGAAGGCGGATGGCTTCGAGGTCGAGCTGATCAACATCGCGGACAAGCCTCTCGAGCCTTGCCATGCCTGCGGCGCCTGCGGCCGGAACAAGGACCAGAGGTGCGTCTACGACAAGGACAGGTTGAACGAATGGGTGCAGCTCATGGCCAAGGCCGATGGCATCCTGCTCGGCTCACCGGTCTATTTCGGCTCCATGTCCGCGCAGATGAAGGCATTGATCGACCGAGCCGGGTTCGTGGCCCGTGCCAACGGGGACATGTTCCAGCGCAAGGTAGGGGCCGCCGTCGCCGTGAACCGACGGGCTGGCGCACTGACCACCTTCGATCACATGAACCACTTCTTCCTCATCGGACAGATGATCGTTCCGGGCTCAAACTATTGGAACGTCGTCAACGCCCTCAAACCGGGCGACATCCTGGCGGACGAGGAAGGAATCCGCACCTTGAAGACCCTGGGTAAGAACATGGCATGGTTGCTGAGGAAGGTAAGTCAGTGAGGGAGGTTGGCGACGGGCCTGGCCTGGTCCAGGTCTACACTGGCGATGGTAAGGGCAAGACCACCGCCGCCCTCGGTCTGGCGCTTCGAGCGGTAGGTCATGGTTATCGCGTACTGATCGTGCAGTTCATGAAGACCGGGGAGCCATATGGAGAGAGCCGATCCTTCCATCACCTTCCCGGTCTGGAGCTGCGCTCCTTCGCCCGGTCGTGCCTCATCAACGCGGACCACCCCGAACCGGAGGACTTCCGGTTCGCCGAGGAGGCTTTGCAGTTCGTCAAGGAAAGGACCATGTCAAAGGAGTATGACGTGGTCATACTGGACGAGGTGAGCATCGCGGTCAAGTGGGGGCTGATCGACCCGAAGCGCGTGGTGGATATGGTGAAGGAAAGGCCTCAAGGGGTGGAGATGATATTGACGGGCCGGTACGCCCCCCAGGAGTTCCTGGACATGGCCGACCTGATCACCGAGATGCTCAATGTGCGCCATCCCTACCAGAATGGTGTCCTTTCTCGCCAGGGCATCGACAGATGAGCGGTCCCGAGGGAGAATCGGGCATCAGCTTCAAATAGCGCCGCCTACGTCGAATCCATCGGGTCCTATGGTAGAGGTCAAGAAGGAGTCCAAGTGCCAGATCTGCGACAGCTACAATATGAAGGGCATGTGGCAATGTGAGTGCGGCGTAATGAACGTCTCCAAGAACGTCAAGTGCTGGAAGTGCGGACTGCCCCGGGACGAGACAGCCGAACCTTGAGCTTCGCCAGACCTTTCAAAGTGCCAGCTGCTTCCTGAGCTCGGCCATGTCTATGTTCAGCTGAGCCACGTCGGCCAATGTGGAGACAAGATTCGTCTGCACGGTTATCTGCGCCCCGCGAAAGAGGCGCTTCTTTATCTCCAGCTCCCGGGCGATCCCTTTCTCCACCTCTACGATGAGGGAATTGATCTTCCAGGTGCCAGGGTCCAGGTTGCAGGCGGAGACCACCCCGATGTCCTTGCCGTCCTTGGTTATGACCCTTTTAATGTCCACTAGGTCCAACTCTACTGTCATCTTTGCATCCCATCCTATCCTCCGCCCTGGGACGGATCCCAACTCGGAGGCCCGATATAGATAATGACACACTAGATAAAATTGGTTTCGATTTTTTTATCCCGATTCATAATAATCGTTAATAATCCACCCAGAGATATTGCCCCTAAGATGAGCGAAGGAACGGGGGACTG
>JACXTP010000019.1 GCA_016919625.1 Methanomassiliicoccaceae archaeon | reverse complement strand
GCCAGCATGGGCATGCGTTGGCGCAGTTCCGTCATGTTCTCGATATCCTCGCTACCGGTCTCGTGCTTGACCACCCCTACGGTCAGGAACAAGAGGGCCTTGGAGACGGCATGATAGATCAAGATCAACATGCCCGCCGCTATGGCCAGAGGGGAGCCGATGCCCACGCAGACCACGATTAACGCCAGGTTGGCTACGGTGGAATAGGCGAGGACGCGCTTGGCGTTGCTATGACGGAGCGCCAGCACCGAGGTCACCAGGAATGAGAACCCGCCCACCAGCGTCAACGCCAGGCCCATGGAGGGAACGGTCGCGACAAGGGGGCTGAAGCGTAAAAGGATGTATACTCCTAGGTTCACCATCGTGGCCGAGTGGAGCAGCGCACTTACCGGGGTAGGTGCCACCATCGCCCCCACCAGCCAACGCTGGAACGGCACCTGGGCCGATTTGGTCAACGCTGCGATCATCAACAACCCCATGCCCACCAGGAACAGCGCGGACAATGCCTGCCCTTCTAGCAAGGTGGAGATTTCGAGAACCCCTTCCTCCCAATAGATAAGGAGCATGGCGATGCAGAAGGCAGCACCGCCACCAAGGGTGTAAAGCAAGGCTCTGTCGGCCGAACGGTTCGCCTCCTCCGTGCCCTCATGACCGATGAGGATGAAGGAACAGAGCGTCGTCACCTCCCAGAAGAAGAACAGCCACAAAAGTTCATTGCTCATGACCGCCCCGGTCATCGCACCGAGGAAGAGGAGCATGAACAGGAAGAACCTAGGTTGGGCCTTGTCCTTGTCCATGTACTTCAACGCGTAGACGCATATTATCGAACCGATAAGGCTTATGATGAGCACCAGGGTCAAGGCCAACCGGTCCAGTACTAGGCTGGGTCCGATCGACGCCTCTACCTGCGAGACCAAATAGATGGGCACCACCAGGGTGGTCAGCGCGAAACAGAGCAGTAACCAAGATCTCCTTCGGTACGCGACATAGATGAAGAAGGCGCCGAGCAAGGCATCGAGGACCGGCATGACGGTCTCCAGTCCTTCCAGTTCATCTGACCCGATGTCAACAGTGACTATGTCGTTGATGAGCAGGTCGCCCAAGAGAATTAGGGATATGACCGCTACAAAGATGGAGGTCAGGAGCACTATGGCCTTTAGACCAGCCCCTCGAGTCAGGTAGGTCAACAAGCCTCCCAACACTGGCACTCCTATCAATGCCAGCGCCAACCCAACTTCTAGTTCCAAATCGCCCCCCTTCACTGAACGTATCTAACAACATAAAAGATATCGTTCAGAAGCTTACAGATGCACTGCTTTCCTGTGGCAAATTCATTCGCCTCTTCCCTGCAAAACGAATATCTATCTTGAATCCTTATTCTATCAAGGGGACATCTGGATTGACGGAATGCATCGTGTGCGGTAACGTACTCAAGAAGAACCAGGGGAAATGTCCTGTCTGCGGGGCCTCGCAGGACGAGGAAGATGACTATTGAATCAGACCGTTGGGCTTTGGCCGGTTGGTGGTCCAAGGAAGGCCTGGATGTCCGGTGCTCCTTATGTCCGCACCGTTGTTTGATCAAACCCGACACCTATGGAATATGTGGGGTCAGGACGGCTCGAGATGGGACGCTATGGACGGTGAACTACGGTCAGGTTTGCGTCAGCCAGTGCGACGCCATCGAGAAGAAGCCCATCTTCCATTTCCAGCCTGGGGCGAGGATATTTTCTGCCGGCACGTTCGGTTGCAACCTTGATTGTGCGTATTGTCAGAACTCCATGCTTTCCCATCCTTCCCAAGCGGTCCCGTGTCGGAACGTCCCTCCCGAAGACCTAGTGAAGGAAGCGAGCGACCGTGGAGCTATAGGGATAGCCTTCACCTTCAATGAGCCGATAGTCTGGGCCGAGTACATCCTCGATGTTGCGCAGGTTGCGCATCGGTCGGGCCTTTTCGTGGCCCTGAACACCAACGGATACATCCTGAGTCGGGCTGGGGAGGATCTGCTCAAGAACGTAGATGTTGTCAAGATCGACATCAAGGGATTCGATGATGTAGTATACGCTAGCACTTGCGGAGGTTCTCTGGCGCCTGTGTTGGAGCTTTGTGCACAGGTCATAAGGTCTGGAAAGCATTTGGAGTTGTCCTATCTAATGATACCAGGGATAACGGACGGTTTGGACATGGTGGCACGCTTCGGAGATTGGGTGGTGACCGAATTAGGCCCAGATATCCCCATCCATTTATTCCGTTTCCAACCCTCTGCCCGGATGTCAAATCTAGGACCAGAGCCTCAATCAAGGATGCTAGAGGCCATGGACCTGATTTTAGGCCATGGCGTTCGATATGTCTATCTAGGGGGCGAGACCGAAAGTCGGTTCAGGGATACTTTGTGCCCAAGATGCTCGACCGTGGTGATATCGCGTTCAAAAGAGGAGAGCGAACCCGGTTACATATTGGGCGAGAAAGTGAGCCGATTCTGTCCTTCATTCTCCAGGATCGAAAACAGATTGAACGGGATTTCCTGCCCGAAATGTGGGGAAAAACTAGCGGTGTCGTACTGGCCACATCATTGATTAACGATTGTGCCATTGGATATCTGGATGGTACATCCATCCACAAGTAACTTTATAATTAAAAAATGTGATTGGGCCCTAACTTCTTAGGTTATTAAAATAATTAGGAGGAAGCAGGAAATGGCAACACTCGACCAACTGATTGAAGTGGTTGTAAAAGGGAAAATTAAGGAAGCAAAACCCCTCACCGAGGAACTGATGGCGGGTGGAATGACCGCTAAGACCATCATCTTTGAAGGCCTGAGCAAGGCCATGGAGATCGTGGGTGCAAAGTACGAGAAGAAAGAGTACTACCTGCCCCAGGTTCTTCTGTCCGCTCAGACCCTCTACCAGGCCCTGGATGTCGCATTGCCCAAGCTGGACAAGACGTCCGCTGGTGCCCAGGGTAAGGTCGTCATGTGCGTCGTCGAAGGTGATGTGCACGACATCGGCAAGAACATTGTGAAGGCAATGCTGACCGGTGCCGGTCTGACCATCTTCGACCTTGGCCGCGATGTACCCATAAAGAACATCGTCGAGAAGGCAATGGCCGAGCACGCCAACATCATCGCCACCTCCACCCTCATGACCCCCACCCTGGCGGGCATGAAGGAGATTGAGAGGATGTTGAAGGAGGCCGGAAAGAAGGGAGCCGTCAAGACCATGGTCGGTGGCGGCGCTGTCTCCAAGGACTTCGCAACCCAGATCGGCGCAGATGGCTTCGGTTACGACGCCAACGAGGCCGTAAAGGTCGCGATGGATCTCCTGAAGTAAAAACCACTTAATCCCAATCTTTTTTTATTTTTTTTATTTACCTTGGTTATAACTATCCATTCAGATTATTTATTCAACACAATCTATTTATGTATGTGCAATCCATATTAGTTCAATATTTAGGGGGGATTCGATAACAGATCCATCTCAGCCAGAAAAAATGGACTATGCATCGGTGCAAAGGGATGTAATGACCGGAGACCTGGTCAAGGACTGGTGGGCAAAGCTGATCATCGGACTTATCCTGATCGTATGGGGTTTTCTAGCATTCGTCTCACCGGAGCTTTCACTGTTGACGGTCATAATCATCTTCGGGATGATGTGTTTGTTCGCGGGCATAGCGATGATCGCATTCGCACTTTCAGGCTCGCCGATGGTCCGGAACAAGTGGATGATGGTAATTGAAGGAATATTGCTCTTCACCATCGCCATGATGGCATTCTTCTGGCCAGAGACGACAGCATTGACGCTTCTCTACTTGTTCGCGGCCTTCTCGATCGTGCTTGGCCTGTTCGAGATCATCTTCGCCATCTCCATGCCCAAGGATGTGGCCTCTGAGATAGGTAGCACCAGCCGTGGCATGATGATCCT
>JACXTP010000018.1 GCA_016919625.1 Methanomassiliicoccaceae archaeon | reverse complement strand
GGCCCAAACCGAATCATCGGGATGGTGCCGGTCCTACCGTCGGAGTCATCTTCTCAAGTGCCGAGCTAAGACAATACTATCCTGTCAAGTCCCCGTCCATTCTCAAACGCTTCCGACCCCAGAGGGCCAACGTCAACCCGATCAGGGTGAGAAGGAGGAACAATGCGAATATCATTTGAACGGAGGTGATGAACTCCGGGATGTTCCCCTCGTTCACCGTTTCACCTCCCAAGAACACGCTGAATATCATGATTATCGCGGCATTGCTCAAGGTCATACCAGCTAGTCTGGAGGTCTCAGTGAAGGCAGAGGCGACCCCAAAGTCCCCGCGGGGGATCCTCCTAAGCCCCCAAGTGAGGACGGCAGGCATGAAGAAGGCCGTTCCTGCCCCAATAAAGAGCAAGGCCATCACCGTCTGGACGATAGTTGTGTTCTCCCCGATGCCGACGACGAGGAGCAGACCGATAATATTCAACACACACCCTATGGCCGCCACCATCGGGCTGGACCACCTATCGCTCAGCTTGCCGCTGACCGGGCCTAAGACTATCATTAAGATCTGGGGGATGATGAGGACGAAGCTGGCATATCTTGAATCCAGATCGGAGACGTACTGGAGGTAAAGGGATAGGGTGAAAGGGATGGCAAAGGTCCCCCCTTGGAACAGGATGTTGGTCAACATGGCCAAACGCAACCTGGAATCGCCCGAGACCGCTTTATTGATCAGAGGATGCGGATATCTTCTCTCCCATCGGATGAATGCTAGGATGACCGCCCCTCCTAGGATGATGGACCCGATCCCGAACAAAGTGTCGACCTCCGAGAGCCCATAAAAGGTTAGGATCATGGCAAGACTGTAAAGGGTCATTCCGACCAGGTCATAACCCTTGGCCCGAACGAGCTCGCACTCTCCCTTCAATCTCACCGACACAACCATCAGGTCGACGGCGGCCACAACGGCCACGATCAGGAATATGCCCCTCCAACTGATGTAGTAGCTGAGAAAGCCACCGGCCAACAGGCCCAATGTGAAACCGATGAACATGGCGGTGACATTTATCCCGATCGCCTTGCCCCTCTCCTCTGGTGTGAACACCAGGCCGAGAAGCGCGATGGAGGTGCCGAATATCATGGCAGCCCCCACCCCGGTGAGGGCCCGCCCCACTATGAGAACATAAATATCAGGGGACAGGGCGGATAGGAGAGCGGAGACGACATATATTGCCAGTCCTGCCGTGAAGACCTTCTTCGCCCCCTTGACGTCCGCTATTCTTCCAAACGGGACAAGGCAAGCGGCGGCCACAAGAAAGAAAGCCGCTGTCAACCATCCCAGCAAAGCGACGTCCGCGGAGTAATCGGCGCCGATGGTGGGTGCCGCCACAAAGATGGCCCCCACCATGAACGGCGCAAGGGACGAACCCAAAGCCGTGGCGATCTGGACCATTCTCTTGCTCGTTCTGGAATAGACCATACTATTCGCTCCTGGGGCACCTTTTAGGTCCCATTGTAGTGCCTATCGTTTTAGCCTATCGGCTCGGTCCGTTGCATTAGGGGCATGTACGGTTCGGGATGATGCTCCCGATGATGACGCCAAAGGAAAGGGTTGAACCTATGGATGGGTAAGCGCCATGATGATCAAACATGACCGGAAGGATAATCACCGCCTAAACTCTTGAATGCTAGATGACCGACCCATCGGTGGTCTCTGAGCTGCAGTTACAACGTCAGGTCAAATGGCTCAAGGAATCCTGGACCTGGTTGCTCAGGACGAAAGTGCTCGCACTAGAAACTCGCGGTCGCAGATTGGAGGCATTGGACGTGGGGTGCGGCCCCGGCCTGGTCATGGAAGAGCTGGGGCCACTTTTCAACGTGCAGGGCCTAGACCGAGACAAGGGAATGGTGGAGAAATGCCACAACAAGGGGTTGACTGCCTTCCATGGAGAGGCCGAGGGAATGCCCTTCGAGGACGGCTCCTTCGACGTGGTCTACTGCTCATTTCTCTTGCTCTGGGTGAAGGAACCAAAGCTCGTGGTCAAAGAGATGATAAGGGTCTCGAGGCAATGGGTGGTATGCTTGGCAGAACCAGATATCGGTGGGAGGATCGACCATCCCAGCTCCCTCATCGGGCTTAAGGACCTGCTGATCGAGGGCATGCTCCGTCAAGGGGCGGACCCAATGGTGGGAAGGAAGCTGACCGAGTTGTTTCGATCGGCCGATTTGGACCCTGAGGTCGGGGCTCACCCTGGAGGGTGGAAGGTCGGCTCACCTGAGGACAGCGAGCAGGAGTGGCGGAACCTGTTGCAGATGATCGGCTTGGGTCGCGAGGACAAGCGGGTGACGGATCTGGAACAGGCTTGGAAGCAGGCGACGACCAATGGCACCCTGTTCCAGTACAACCCGGTCTTCTACGCGATAGCCAGGAAATGAGGTTCACATGGACGACTGGCTGTCAAGGCAGATGTAGTCTCCATGCTCCCGCGACAGGGGGCATCCCCCTCCACAGGTGTCCTTGAGACCACAATCGATGCACTTGCCATCTAGGTAGTCCCTGGAACGGATCTTTTTGCACAGGTCGTTTTCCCATATCTTTTCCCAAGGGTCCGTCAATATGTTCCCTAGCGGCTCATAATAGCTCTGGCATGGCAGAACCGTCCCATCCGGTTCCACTGCCATGTTTAGGGCGCAGGCGGTGCATTGTTTGATGCCCAAACCCATGTTGATGGGGTTGAACTCGCAGTAGGGGGTCGGGGTGTACCAGATGAGCTTGACACCCCTATCCTCGGCCAACGTCTTTAGCTCGGTCATCGTTGAGGAGAGCTCCTCATAGGTGATGCCTTCGGCTTCCTTGCCCTTCCCGGAACGGATGATGGTGTTGAACGCCACGTTACGAACACCCAGATCGGCCAGGTAGTTCAGGGTGGAAACCATGTCGGCCACGTTCGCGCGGAGGATGGTGGTGTTCGTGCTCACATAAAGGTCCTCGGCCAAGGCCACCTTGAGGCCGGCGACCGTCTCCTGCCACGCACCCTTCTCCCCTACCAGGTCATCATGCACCTCCGCCTTGTGGGAGAGCACCGTGATCTGCACGTGGTCCAAACCTTTGGCGATGAGCGAACTTAGGTAACCGGGGGTCCCGAGCCTTCTACCGTTCGTGACCAGTCCGGTCACCTGCCCGAACTCCTCCGAGCGAGACACCAGCTCCTCTAACCCTTCATAGAGCGTCGGTTCCCCGCCGGTGAAAACGACGTGAGGAATTCCCAGCTTCCAGGAGATGGCGATGACCTCCTTCCACTGCTCCTTGCTCAGCTCCTTCATCTGGCGAGGCTCATTGTAGCAATGCAGGCAGCGATTTTGACAGCGGTAGGTCAGGGCCAGGTCCAATCGGTAGGGCGCCGGGAGATCGTCAGTGCCGAGGGTCGGCCGGTCCGAACCTATGGTATCCATCACGCCCGGGTCGCCATGCAGGAAGCTGTGCATATCCTTGCTAACCTGTCGGAGGTCCTGCACCGCCCGGTCCTTCTCCAAATTTTTCCAGCGGGTGGTCATATACCTGGCAGCGTCCTTTTCATTCCAACCCTCTAGAACGCATCGGACCAGGTCAACCGCCGTTCCGTTGAGGAAGATTATACTGGACGCATCGACCAGGAGGACACCCTTCCTCTCCGAGTCCACCCTGAGATGGAAGCGGTGCCCTTCGAGCTCTCCTTTGCCATCGTATTTATGCACACCTGTGGCAAGGCCCTTGCCCACCCTGAGACCCCACCAATCCTGGAAGCTCATCTTCCCCCTCCAGCACATGCACAGGCACAGGCGCAAGCGCAGGCGCAGTGCCCACCCCCCACCGACCCCGAGCTCTGACCAACGGGTGCGGGGTTGGTGAATGGCACTATCTCACCGGCCAGTCCCTTCATGTCGCTCACCAGGTTCTTGCTGGAAGAACGAACGGAATTAACGAAATCGTTGGCCATGTTCTGAATGCTCTTGCCCCCCCCTAAGCCGCTGG
>JACXTP010000159.1 GCA_016919625.1 Methanomassiliicoccaceae archaeon | reverse complement strand
CTATGATGGTGACAGGTATCGTAACTATGAGACCACCGATAGGCCCAGCGATGCCGATGTCGATGAGCGCCTTACGGTCAGGTATTGGGTCCCTCAGGGAGATCAATGCCCCAAGGGTCCCCAAAGGGGGTATGGAGGGTATGAAGAAGGGAAGCGATGCAGCAACCTTGTGCCGCTTCGCTGCCACATAATGCGACAGCTCATGCACGCCCAATATCAACATCAGAGGCAAGGCGAAGGTCAACGCCCCCCAGAGGAAGTTATCGACCGTCCATAGATTGTCCGAGCCGACATAGGCCCCGTAGAAGAGGGCGCCAGCGATGATGGTGGTGACCGAGGTGATGGCCAGAAGGATTACGTTCACCCATATGCCCAGGCGTTTCCTCTTTTCCCTCTTGAGCACGGTAACGGTGTATTCCCCTCCCTTGAGGTTGAGCATGGGGATGTAACCCTTATCGTTCATCTCCAGACGCATCTGCTCAAATCGTTCGTCTATTTGAGACGGGTCCGGTGAGATGAACATGGTGAGGGACTGATACCCGACTTTAACATCGTAGATGGGGAAGTACTTAGCGACTATTGCCTTGACCGACTCTATCTCGACGGCTATGGGATCGCTCTCGCTACCTGGATAGGTGTTCGGGCCGATCTGTCCTGATTCCATATCAGGCTTGCATTAAGGGCTCGGGTATGTAAGCTTTTCCCGAGGAAGCGTTAAGCCAGGCAAAGGTTAAAAGATGGAATCTCGATGCTGCGGCGTGAACCGCTACCTTCAGCTCTTCCGCATCGGGAACTGCCTAATGGGTGTGGTCGGCCTGATGATGGGGGTTTGGGTGGCGGTCGGCACAGAGGCCCCTGATTTCTGGTACGAGATCCTCATCGGGAGCGGAGTGGTCTTCTTCTTCATCGCTGGGGGTAACTCCCTCAATGATTTTGTGGACCGGGAGGTGGACCGCGCCGCCCATCCGGAGCGGCCAATCCCATCCGGAAGGTTGAGCCCCAGGCGGGTCCTTCGCATTTCGGGCATATGCTTCGCGGTCTCGTTCGCCATGTCCCTGTTCCTCGACTCCGCCTCCACGTTAGTGGTCGTCGTGGCCATTGCCCTCATGTTGCTGTACGAGGCAAAGACCAAGAAGGCAGGCCTGAGCGGGAACATCAACATCGCATTGCTGACCTCCATGCTCTTCCTTCTCGGAGGGACCATCGTGGGCGGGCTGGAGCGGACGTTCGTCCTGGCAGCTTTAGCCGGTTTGGCCACCTTGGGCCGGGAGATCATCAAGGACATCGAGGACATGGACTCCGACTTCGACCGGCTCACGCTCCCCAAGAGGGTTGGCAAGGAGAGGGCACATATGGTGGCGGCGGTCCCAATCATCGTCGCCGTCATCCTCAGCCTGTGGCCTTACCTGGACGGAACTTTCTCCATCTGGTATTTGGGAGTTGTCTTGGTCGCCGATGCAATCTTTATATATGCCGCCGTTGTTCAATTTCGAAACCCCAGGCAAGGCCAGAAGTTCGCCAAGTATGGTATGATGGTAGCTTTGGTCGCCTTCCTTTTGGGGGGGTTCCAATGAAAGTCAAGGATTACATTCACGAAAGATTGGGACATGGACCGTTGCATATGACCTTGCTCGACCCTGACAAACAGGAGCCGGAGCAAGCCGCGGAGCTCTCCGCCATGGCCAAGGATCTAGGGACCGATGCCATCATGGTCGGTGGCTCCACCGATGTCACCCAAGAGAACCTCGACGCCACCGTGGAGGCGATAAAAAAGTCCTGCGACCTGCCAGTGATCTATTTCCCCTCAGGGGCGCATGCCATATCCCGCTATTGCGATGCCATTTACTTCATGAGCATGCTCAATTCCCGAAGCATCAAACATGTCATTGGGGAACAGGTCGTCGGAGCGCCCATCGTCAAGATGCTGGGCCTTGAACCTATTTCCATGGGCTACATCATCGTGGCCCCGGGCATGAAGGTCGGCGAGGTTGGCCATGCGGATGTCGTTAAAAGGGACGATCTGAAGGGTGCTTGCGCCTATGCTTTGGCGGCAGAGTTCATGGGCATGCAACTGGTCTACCTGGAGGCGGGCAGTGGGGCGCCAGATCCGGTGCCCTTGGAGATGGTGACCGCGGTGAAAAAGGCCATCACGGTGCCATTGGTGGTAGGTGGAGGCATTCGCAAGGGAGAGCAGGCTTTGTCAATGAAGAAGGCCGGCGCCGACATAATCGTCACGGGTACCATCGTGGAGAACTGCGACCCGGTCTGCCTGGCTGAGATCATCAAAGCGATAAAGACCAGATCATAGGGTCATCGATATCAGGATCTGATGGATACGGGTGTCGTTGGAAAGCTCGGGATGGAATGACAATGCCAGCAGATTGTCCTGCCTGGCCATTACGATGTCCTTGCCGTGATGTGCCAAAGGCCGACAATGTCCCCATACCTTCTTAATCAGGGGGGCTCGGATGAAGACCGCTGGGAAGGGCTGGCTAAGCCCATCCACATGAAGGCCGACCTCGAAGGACTCTTTCTGTCGACCATAGGCGTTGCGGTCGACCTGCATGTCCATCAGACCCAGGAGCTCGGTTCCTGTACGGGAGACCTGCTCATCGCCCTCCTTGGATAGCAGTACGCATCCGGCGCAAGTGCCCATGATGGGAATGCCGTCGGCGGCCATACTCAACACATCGTCGATGAGGTCGAATCGGCGCATTAGCTTGGAGATGGTCGTGCTCTCACCCCCGGGGATGATCAAGCAGTCAAGACCTTCCAGTTCCTTCTTCTTCCTCACCGGGCTGGCCGTCCCATCGATACCCATAGCTTGAAAGGCCGAATTCAACGACTGGATGTGCTCCGGGGCCGCACCCTGCAAGAACAGTACACCTGCGCGCATAGGACGGATGGGGGCAAAGCGGCCCGGGCTCATAAACATTGGCCGCCTTTCTTCCGCATCAGATCCCGGGTCGATAACCTTCCCTCTTGGCCAGGGAGAACTCGTCAATGGTCCGGTCGTAACGAAGGATGAAAAGGGCCGCGAAAAGTAGGGCGAAGCCGATGATATAAGGGTCCTTGGTCACCACCAGGACGATCAAAGGCGCCGAGGCGAAGACGATCATGGCCTGGTAAAAGGTGTCCTTCACCAGTTTCATGCACAGCAACCAAATGGCCATGGCGATCAAAAGGGACAGGGGGCTTAGCACCAGCAGGCCCCAGATGGCCAAGGTGACCCCCATTCCACCCCTTAGTCCCGTGAAAACGGAAAAATTCGTACCGAGGCACACTGCCATGAGCAGAAGGGCCAGGACATCGGGGGAGAAACCATGCCATATCCATGTGGTCAGCGCCGGTATGGCCACCTTGGAGACCTCCCCGAGCACGATGAGGGACCCTACCAGGTACCCACCGACCCGGAAACCGTTGGCGACCCCTCCATTGCGACTGCCATGTGCGTATATGTTTCGCCCCCTCAAGGTCCGTACCAGCAGGTATGGGAAGGGAACGCCGCCATAAATGTAGAGGGCCAGCGCCAAACCCCTCCACTCCCAACCATCGATCAGATAAAGGATAGCGGCCAGGACCGAGAGAACGATCGAGGCGCGCGCGGCCAGCAAACACCTACTGTCATGGATGTGACGAGGAAGCAACCCAGTGTCCAAGGGCATCGCGCCCCAGTCCTCCCCCTGAGCCACCTCCTTCACACCCATGCCCTCTCACTTAGTGCTATCGAACAGTTTCCGGTTGTCGATGAAAGCTATCTGCTTGGGCACGAAACCTTCCTTCGCTGGCACCATCTCTATGACAAGCGGTTCGAGGAGGTCGTTGTCCAGGCTGGAGCGTACCTCGTCCAGTTTCTGCAAGCTCTCCCCCACCTGCCGTTTCCCTTCACCCGGGTCGCCCAGATACTCGACGGTGAAGCTCAGCTTGTCCCGGAAACCCACTCGGTCTATGACCATCTGGTAACCGAGAACGCCGGGAACCGCCAGCACTGCTTCGTCGAAGAGCAGGGGGTATATCCTCTCGCCATAACCGATCTTGGTCTCGATGATGTTGCGCCCTAGAGGCTTGCCCATCTTGCCGATGATGGAGAAACCGCAGCCACAGGGCGGATGGATGATACATGATAGGTCATAGGACCGGTACCTAAGCAGAGGTGTGCCCCGCATGTTCAGGCTGGTCCATATGAGCTCCCCTTGCTCGCGATCGCCCTTATGCCCCCCTACCTTCGGGTCGACGCATTCCAGAAGATAGTTTCCCTCGTCGATGTGGAGCCCATCCTGGGCGAAGCACTCTATCGCGGTGGCTAAGCCCATCTCGGTCATTCCGTACTGGCTGAGCGCTTTGCACCCCCAGGATGCCTCGATCTCCCGGCGCATGGCCTCGCTGAGAGGCTCGGAAGAGCAGATGATCGCCTTCATCCCCAGCCCCTTGAGGTCGTGCCTCTGCCGGGCCAGTACGGTGATGCGGTAGATGAAGGAGGTCAGACCGATGATCACCTTGACCTTGCCCTCGGTCATGACCTTGACCTGCCTATCCACGTCGGCTTCGCTGCAGACCTGGGAGCGCAGACCGGCCACCTTGCAGGCTCCATCCAGCATTAGACTGGGGTCCCAAGCGGTGACTGCCGGGAACATGATATGCAGCACGTCCTCGCGGTCCATTTGGGTGTTGCGCAACGCCGCCGCGATAGAGTCGACGATGTTCAAAACGTCCTCCTGGGTGTAGAAAAGCCTCTTTCTCTGTCCGGACGTCCCTGAGGTGCTGAAAGCCCGCATCACCTTGGACTGGGAGACGCAAAGGAAATGGAACGGCTCCTCTGCCAGTTCATTGGGCTCTGTGATCGGCACTTTGCACAGGTCCTCGAACTCTCTGATGTCGCTAGGGCCAAGATTCAGTTCCTGGAACCGCTTCCTATAGAAAATGGAATTCTCCTGCACGTAACGCATCTGCTTGCGGAACTTGTGCAGCTGGTATTCGACCAGGTCGGCCCTGGTCACGTCAGTGAGACGGGAACGGCCCAGCGACCTCCTGAACCCTCCATCGTCCTTGAGCTCTCTGCGGACCTTCATCTCAATTAGACGTTCCAAGGGGTGTTCCTCGTCCCAATCGAGCTTGGTCGAGGAGAGCTTGGAGCGAGCCACCATGATCTTCAATCGGCGTAGAGGGTCCACCGTCATGTATGGCGGGAGG
This sequence comes from Methanomassiliicoccaceae archaeon, assembly GCA_016919625.1. GTDB lineage: Archaea > Thermoplasmatota > Thermoplasmata > Methanomassiliicoccales > UBA472 > JACXTP01. Next base: position 1,072 of record JACXTP010000159.1, on the reverse strand, counting down.
ATGCTAAAGCGTTTACGCGGCATAGACCAGCTTTAAGTCTCCACAGGCAGATGACATGCCGATGAACCCACGGAGTAGGTGGGCTGGCCTATGCGACGAAATCCGGGAGGAGACCAGGCTCAGGACATATCCAGTTTCCGTCACCATGCTCCGATCCAACCGCTACCTGGCGGAGTCTCATGAGGTCAAGCTATTGGGGCGGACCGGCATCTGCCATATGCTGGCGAAAGCACGCTACCTTAGACATCAAGGGGTGGTTGGGGCTTCGGCGGAAGGAATAAAATGTCTCTGGGCGGACGCCTGTCTGGGCATGGTCAGGTCGCCGGACCGGTTCCGCGAGGGCGATCTGAACCTGCCCTTCACCAACGATGTCGGGGCAGCGAAGAACCTTCAGAAGACGCTCTTCGCCATCGGCGACGATTCCAAACCGTACACCGGGGTGGTGGTGGCCCCTCTGGACCTGGCCAAGCTCGAGCCTGATGTGATCGTGATCTATGCCACACCGGGCCAGACGCTCAAGGTGTTGATGGGCCTGGCCTATCAAGAAGGCGAGGCGCCTGGGAATCACGTTTCCGGACAGGCCTCGGTATGCCAATGCATCGCTCGGACTTTACACACCGGCATGGTCTGCGTCGATATCTCCTGCGTAGGCGACCGCCGATATGGCCTGGTTCAGGATGACGAAATGATCATCACCATCCCAGCAGGTAAGTTGGAACAGGTGGTCATGGGGATGAAGGCCTCGGACCCCTTCGCCTCCTACCCTTTCTCCCCTTTCCTGGGCTTTAATGTCCTGTTCCCGCCAGATTACGAGCCGACCACCAATGAACTGGATAAGGAATGAGAGGTCGGCAGGACCTACCAATGGATTAATAATGGTGGATTCCTTTCCCAATAACGGTAGAAGCAAATGGTCCTAACACCAGAGATGGCCAGGGCGGGCATTACGCCACAGTTGCTGAAGACCACCAAGCGCATAAAGTGCCCGCGCTGTGGTAAGGAGTTCAGCCTTTTCCAATCCCGAGCCATCGCCTGCGTTGGCTGTCCCAAGTCCACCACCAACTGCAGATAT
>JACXTP010000158.1 GCA_016919625.1 Methanomassiliicoccaceae archaeon | reverse complement strand
GTGCATTGGGACAGCTATTGAGCAATGTCCGACAAGGGCGGTGGGGTCTAGACCCCTCCCTCATTTCTTCCCGAACAACCTGCCGAAAAAGCCCTGGTCCGGTTTGATCGCGCCATTGATCTTGGTCATCAGCTCCGGAGAGATGTCCTTGATGTTGTGGACCTTCAAGGCGTGGTCCTTGATCTGTTTCATCATATCCTCGTTGCTTTTGGACTTGGTCTCGAACCCGCAGTCCATTCCTATGTCCTTGCATTTGAAGGTCGACATTTAAACACCTGCGTGATAGTTGGAACGAGGCCCTAATAAAGTCAAGGGTCGATTGGTTTAGGCATCATTTTGCCTGGGTTGTGCCCTGACGGACCTTGTGCGCCAACACTGCCACGCATGCGCCCATGGCGGTACAGGTCTCCAACGAATATTCGCCGAATGTGATGTCAATGTGGTTCCGCGCGAAATGGTGCACCTCCTTGGGGACGCCTTTGGGGCCAGCCCCGAACACCAAGCATACGCTTTGTCCCCCTGATACCATCTGGACCACATCATCTACGCTCCTCCTCTTCTCCTTCTCCGGGTTGCAGGTGGTGAGGACCACCTCTCCCAGCTGAGGCAGGAAGCCTTTGGCGGGATAGGGGTGGGTCTGGAACCGGCCGTTCCTGGTCAGCTCCCGCAGGTAGGACCCGTCCTCGCCTATGGAGGTGGTCGTCGCCACCCAGTCGGCGATCTCTTGGGGAGTGGATAGTTCGTGGGGGAAGGGGAACCCGAAAGTAGCCAGGTTGCAATCGAAGGCCAACGCCAAGGGTCCCGCCCGTGCCAAGATGCGCCGGTGCGCTTCGCGGAAGTTCACTGGATCGTATGAGTTGTAAATAGAGATGGTGATCCGTCCCAACCGCTTGTTCTGTGCCATGAGTGAAAAGGAACGGCCCTGGGAGGGGCCATGGAGTTTACTTCTTGATGCCCAGTGGGACCTGCTTTACCGATTCCAGCATGTCCTCGTCCCATTGGTACTTCAAACGCTTGCGACCCTTCCAGGTCCCGGACTGGAGGATGTAGCCGACCATCAGGCTCAGACCGATGGAGGCCTCCACATAGGCCACCGATTTCTTGGCATCCCGGTTGATCTTCCCCCAGCTCTGCGCCTCCTCGAAGGTGCAGCCGCTCAGACCGCCCCATTGCGGCGTGTCCATGGTGATCTGGATGGCATAGTGATGGCCTCCCTTGTCGTAACCAAGGGTCTCGCAGATGACCTCGGTCTGCTGTATGTAGTTCTTCGGCACCCCGCCGCCTATGTAGATGACCCCGGTCTTGTCCGAATTGATCTTCAGCTGGGTGAGCTCCCAGTTGTCTCGTATGGGGTCGATGCTCATGAACGGCCTCTTGGCCTTGCGCGCCTTGTAGTAAAGCCCGGTGAGACCGATGCCGATAGAGCTGTCGTTGAGAGCGGGAAGGAACATGGGAACACCGTACTTGCGGCAGTTGTAGAGGATGGAGCCCTCGTCGCCATTGGTGTGGTCGCCCAAGATCTCCATGAACTCGCGACTGGAATAGCCGCGGGGCTCAAGCTCGCCGGCGATGTTGCCGATCTGCTCGTCCGTCTCCCGGAACTTGTTCTCGTCCACTATGGTGTCGTAGATACGGTCCAAGAAGTAGTCCCGCAGCTTCAGGTCATCGATGCGCGGGCTGCACTTATAGTGACTGTAACCCTGGGCCTGGTAGAAGTCCTGGTAAGGGATGGCCCCGATGGTGACGATGGCGTCAACGATCCCGAACTTGACCATGTCCGCGATGACCTTCCTCAGTCCCGCGGCGATAAGCGGTCCGGCCAGCCCTAGGATGATGGTGGGCCTTGACTCGTCCTTGAGCGCGTTCTCGTAGGCCATTGCGCACGTCGCCAGGGCGCGGCGCTGCACGGAGCTGTCCTTGTAGGCGTCCATCAGGTCCTTCACGGTGGAGATGTGGTCGAAGTCGATGGGCTTGACCTTCTCCTGCAAGAAATCGCTCTTCTTGACCAAATTGTTACCCCGATAGGATGATTACATTGACCTAGTATTTCAAATTATAACCTCGGCCACGCCCCGCCATTTCAATGTTTGGCTGGCACCTTCCGGGGCCGACTGCAAATGGCATACTCGTCGCCATCGAAGAAAACATCTAGTTCGGGATGCTCGGCTTGCATCTCCTCTATCTTCTTGAGTACCTCCCGGAGCGTGAAATCGGCGTTCCGGTCGAGCTTGATATGAATGGTCTTCTCCATCCGCGCTTCCTGGCCTGGGCCAAAACCTTCTAAAGCAATTGGGCCGATATATATGTTTTGTTACAGGACCGAGAATAAAATTGTGGCCAGCCTTCATTTTCTATCACCCCAGGGGGAGGTTCGGTGCCCATTCCTCCATTCCAAATCAAGGCGGGGGCGAGATGTTATCACCGGTCCGAAAAGGTCACAATACATTTTTATTCAGGACCGCCGATTGAGTAGCAGACCATCTACCTAGAGCCAGCGTGCAAAAGGTAAAGGGTGTGGCCCCTTGAAGAGGAGAACGAGGTTGGAAGGGTCGGGCGGTTCAGGCTCGGGCGAGGCGGGCGCGATTAGCGCAGCCAAGGACGAGGAGGTCATAGATAGCCTCAAGCGCTGGCTCGAACGGAAGGACGCCAACTTCTTGGATTGGATTGATGAGGCCGAGGACACCGGGGAGGTCTGTCACGATACTAGGGAGGTCAAGGCGCTCCAGGACGCCGTGACCGAATATGAGGAGGAGATCGCTCATTTAAAACGCAGTCTCCAATTCGACCAGCCTGCCAAGGGGGCAGAGCTGGGGGTGGCCTTGAGCGAGAAGGTCGGCGCCCTTATCGCCGAACGCGATGCCCTCCAACTGGAGAATTATAGATTGACAAAGCTCAATGAGGAGCAGAAGGTCCATTTCATGCAGTCCCTGGATGGGGTCTCGGAGGAGAAGACCTCCCTGCTCCTCAAAGAGATGGAGCTGAAAGAACTCGAGGGCAAGCTCGATACCCAGCAGATCGAGCTGGAGACAAAGGCCGCCGGTGTCAAGGCGAAGACGGCAAAGGACCTGGAGAAGGAGATATCCGAGCGCTACAGCAATGAGATCCGTGACAAGGAGGACAAGTGGCGTGTCCGTGAGGCAGAGCTCAAAGGTCAGATCGACCAACTGGAGCGGGAGCTGACCAAGGTCACGGTCGACCTCAAGATCAAACAGGACCAGGCCAAATTGGTCAATATGAGCGACCCTGAGGCCAGGGAGGAGATCGAGCGCAAACTTGCGGAGATGCAGGCCAAGGAGAGGGAGAGCCTCATCATCCGATCTCAGCTGGAAAATGTGAAGTCGGAGCTCAACGTCAGGGAAGACGAGGTGAACCGGCTGCGTGAGGCCATCAACAAGAGGGAAGATGAGATGGCCAGGCGCGAAGAGGACCTCCAGTACAAGGACAGACTGTTGACCGCCGAGAGGATGAAGTTCGAAGAGTCGAAGAAGGAACTGGTGGGCGTGGAACAGGCCGAGCTCAAGAAACGCTTGGAGGAGCTGTCCCAGGAGATCAAGGCCAAGGAGGCGGAGGTCAAGAACAAGGAGAAATACCTCAACTCCAAGTCCGAAGAGCTCCGCATGCGGGAGTCTGGAATCATCGATGACGAGCTCAAAGTCCGCCAGAAGGAGACTCTGCTCGAGCTGCAGGCCCAGAAGGTCAAATCGGGCAACCCTCGTCTGGACGACCTGCTGTATGGTGGCATCCCGGTCGGATCCAACATCATGGTGCACGGACCGCCGTTCATCGGCAAGGAAGTGCTGGTGGATGTGTTCATCGCCGATGGTCTTAAGAAGGGTGTGCCCGCGCTCTGGATCATCACGGACAAGACGGCCAAGGACATCAGGGACGAGATGAAGTTCGTCATCTCTGGATATGAGGAGTTCGAGAAGAAGGGCCTGGTGAAGTACATCGACACCTATTCCCGAAGCATGGGCGACGACTCCAACGACCCGTACTCCATCTACATCGACGACCCAACGGACCATGAAAAGTTGGCCGAGGTCATTGAAGTCACATGCAAGGAGTTCAAGGAAAAGGCTCCGTACTATCGCATGGCCTTGCGTTCCATTTCCACTTTGATCGCATACTCGGACCCCAACTCAGCGTTCCGTTTCCTCAGCCCCATGTGCGGCCGGAGGAAGAAGGACGGGGCGGTGGCGTTGTACGTCATCGAGAAGGGCGTTCATGGGGACCAGGAGATCCAAATGATCGGATCCATCATGGATGGGATGTTCGACTTTAAGCTGGACCAGATGAAGACCTTCTTCTCCGTCCAAGGCATCGCCGATGTGCAATCCCGGTCGTATATACGTTACACATTCACCAAACATAGCCTCAACATCGGTTCTTTCGCGTTGGACCACATAAGGTGAACCGTCGATCGGAAGGCTGATTTTTTTCGCTCTAGATTAAAAAATCAAAGGAAGGGTCGGTGCCTGGCATGCCGACCAATGGTAAAAAAGATGGGGATCAGGCCACTTCCATGCCGTCGCTGTGCTTGTGTTCGGGTTTCTTCTGCACATTGACCCGGGGCAGCGGGAACGGCGGGGGCAGCTTGATGTCCCTCGCCACCAACAGTGCGGTGGGCAAGCAGTTGGAAACGATGGTATTGTGCACCACATTGGCGTCGTCCGGGCTCATGTTGCCGTCCTTGGACCAATCGGTGATGAGCTGGTCCACCTCGCCGCTCACGATCATCTGACCCTCTATCTTAATGAAGCCCATGCCCACGTAGTTGGCCGTGAAACGGAAGTCGATGGAGGCTAGATCAGGCTGCGTCTTCACTATCTGGATGATGTTGCTGTTCTGATCGATGCGGATGTTTGCCACCCGCTCCCCGTGCTTGCCGAAGCGTTTGGCCTCGATTACGCTGGTCTCGAACGATTTGACCTGCATTGTCTCCCACCTACACCTGAACCGACTTACAGTATTTTCATTTTATGGCTCAGGTCATGCAACCTGGAATGGAAAATGGTGCCGCAGACCGGACTTGAACCGGCGACTTCAAGATCTTCAGTCTTGCACTCTCCCAGCTGAGTTACTGCGGCTCAGCCATGGGAAAGCGGGCATGATTAATAAACATTGCTTCATGGTAGAAATAAAAGAGTATTTTTATTAAAATAGATATAACAAAGGTTTAGGAGCGGATTTGCAAAACCGATAATTCGTCTTATCCAGCAAGTGATTTTCTTATTTATATAGAAATTTTCAATAAAGATTTTTCACCAACATATGTTTATATATTGACACATATTTATTTTCTAAGTTATCTGGAGAAACCAGCATGTGCCCTCACTCTCGCGTCAAAAAGGGTGTAAGTCCGCCCAAGCGTCGTCGTTTCATGAAGAAGGACCGGTTCAAGAAGGACCAGATGGGCGTAGCCGCAGTGATCGGGACCATCATGGCATTGCTGGTCTTCCTGACCTTCCTCACCGTCATGGTGACCACCTGGATACCGGTCACAATGAAGGACAATGAGAGGAACCACATGAACGACGTGATTAGCCAGTTCAGCGACATGAAGAGCAGCGTCGACAACATGATGGTTTATACCAGCATAAGCGGAAAGCCCTCATTGCCGACCTACCAAGCGGTGACGTTGGGGGCTCCGGGCGTGCCTGCGTTCGCATCGCCAACGGCAGGCTTCCTTTCGGTGAGTCCGAAAGGGTCGAGCAATTCCATGATCACCACCTCTTTCATCCAGGTATCAGGGTCACCTGTGACGGTGAACGGTGGCGGATCGGTACAGATGTACGCCCCGAACCGTTATTACGTACAACAGTGGGTGGCGTATGAGAACGGCGGGATGTTGGTTAAACAGGACGACGGACAGGTGTTCCGTGCCCTGCCGAGCATTACCTTCACCAACGACAGCGGGGCTTTGAACCTCGACCTTACCCAGATCGACCTCATCGGAGCGAACAGCTCCGTGGGTGGCACGGGTATCGAGGGGTTGAACTTGGAGGTCGTGTACGTGGACGAGCAGTCCTACACCCTTAGGCCCAGCACCAACTTGGCCATGGTCTTCCAGACCAATTATGGAAAAGCCTACTTCGAATACCTGAACTCCACGATGGCATCGATGTTCAGGACCGGCCCGTCGTACAATGAGGTGGCCGAAGGCAATTACTATGCCAACGGAACAGCGGACATGGGGACGAGCGACCTCATGTGGAGCATCCATTACCTAGATCAAGGTCAGGGAATTTTCAAGGTCACACTTCAGATCAGTCTATCCGCCCTGGGTGGGACGGTCTCTGTGAAGCAGGCCTTCGTTAACGTGGAACTCAGCACCTAAACAACGTGAGCGTGAATGACCATGCAAAGCACAGAGGTCGAGAAAGGGAGCCAAGGCGGGAACGGAGCGCCAGAGGAGGGCAAGAAGAAGAAGCCACTCTTCGGAAAATCGGCGCGCAGAGTGAAGGTGGCGGCCGGTGCCGCACCCCAGCCAGAACCTGCCCAGGCGGCAGGACCGCCGATGCCAGGGGTCCCGGTGCCCGCTTCCAAGATTACCATCATCCCCCCCATCACCAACCCCGCCATAGAGGTAACGGACTTCTATCCGGTAATGGAGGAGTACAGCTATGTCCGGATCACATACAACAACGAGACCAGCGAATACCTTTATGAAGTGATAGAGCCGCAACTGGACGCCAGGGAACAGGAGCTGCTCGACCTTGTCAAGGATACCTTGCAGCGCACCCTGGGGTACGAGTGGAAACGCTTCACCGAGATGGACAAGAAGGAGTACCTGCGGTCCGCGGTGGACAGCTTCATTGAATCCAGGGGCATCAAGGTCTCGGAGATGAGCGTCAGGAGGCTCAAGTACTACATCGTCCGCGACTTCGTGGAGCACGGTGTGATCGATGTCATGATGAAGGACGATGACATCGAGGACATATCCTGCGATGGGACCGACATACCCCTTTTCGTCTGTCACAGGAAATATGAGAGCATCAAGGCCAACCTCGTTTTCAGCAACGAGGACGACCTGAACTCATTCGTGGTCGCGTTGGCCCAGCGGGGGGGCAAGCAGATCTCTGTATCTAGCCCCATCCTCGACGGCACCACCCAGGAAGGCCACCGTGTCAACGCCACCTACTCCCGCGAGATATCCACGCGTGGGTCCACGTTCACGATCAGGCGCTTCAAGGACCGGCCCTTCACTCCGGTCGACCTGTTGAAATACAAGACGGTGAGCCCGGAGATGATGGCATACCTCTGGATGGGGGTGGAGCACGGCGAGTCCATGATCCTTTGCGGTGGTACCGCCTCTGGAAAGACCTCCGCGCTGAACAGCATCGCCCTCTTCATACCGCCTGGCGCCAAGATCGTCAGCATAGAGGACACCAGGGAGATCAACCTACCCCACGAGAACTGGATCCCAGGGACCACCAGGACCGGTGTGGGAGAGAAGGACTCCTTAGGGCGCGCCTCGGGCGAGATCGACATGTACGACCTGGTGAGGGCCTCGCTGCGTCAGAGGCCTAACTACATCATAGTCGGTGAGGTGCGTGGCAAGGAGACCTACATCATGTTCCAGGCCATGGCCACTGGCCACAGCACTTACAGCACCATGCACGCGGATTCGGTGAAATCCATGGTCAACCGGTTGGAGAACCCACCCATCAACTGTCCTAGGATATTGCTCACCGCGCTGCGCAATGTGCTCATCCAATCCCAAGTGCGGGTCGGCAACGACTACGTCCGGAGGATGAAGCAGATCATAGAGATCGTAGGTTTCGAGCCAGAGACCAACGAGCTGATCACCAATACCGTCTACGAATGGGACCAGGCCACGGACCGTTTCATCTACAAAGGCCACAGCTTCCTCTTCGACAAGATCATGGAGATGAAGTCGCTGTCGCACGAGGAGATGATGGAGGAGTTCGAGCGACGCATCGAGATCGTCAATTACATGTTGGCCAAGGACATGAGGGACCACCGCAAGATCTGGGCGGTGACCCAGGCCTATTATAAGGAACCGCAGAAGACATTGCAAAGGGTGCGTAGGGAGATGCAGGAGATGGAATCCAAGAAGGAGGTGGGCAAGAATGTCGCCTGAGGTCTCGGACATATTCTCCCGCATAGAGGCCTCCAAGAAGGCCTATTTGAAGACCAAGGAGACCGGCGACGATGGGTCCTCGAAGGGCAACGGGCCGCGCCTGGTCAAGATGCGGCAGGGCGCCATCCCGGACTACGTCCGCCTGACCAAGTACCAGGAGTTCTGCTGGCGTACCATGGGCAAGGTGGTCAAGAAGCGCTATAAGGCCAATTCCAAATTGGAAGTGCAACTGCTGCAGGCCCATATCCGGCTCCGTCCGGAGGAGTACACCGCCTACATCTGGATGACCGCGCTCCTTACTTTCGCGATAACTTTGACGGTGGGGCTGCTCTTCGGAGGCGTGCTCATCGCCCTGATGGGCATCGACACCAGCATGGCTTTGATATTCACCATCATGATCATCGCGTTGCCGCCGCTGCTGGTGTACGGGATATTGAGCTCGACGCCAGGGTCCAGGGCTAAGTCCCGCAAGCGCGATATCGACAAGCGCATCGGCGCCACCATGAGCTTCATATCCGCCATGGCCTCCGCCGACGTCAACATCGACACCATATTCAAGGAGCTGGCCCGCCAGCCCATCTACGGTGAGATCAAGAACGAGGCCGAATGGATAACCAGGGACACGGAGCTCCTTGGCGTCGATATCCTCACCGCCATAAGCAAAGGGGCGCAACGCACCCCCTCGTCCAAGTTCCAGGAGTTCCTCCAGGGAGTGGTGACGACCGCCACCTCAGGAGGTCAGCTCAAACCCTACTTCCTGCAGAAGGCAGAGCAGTTCGAGAAGGAGTCCAAGCTGGACATGAGGGCGCAGCTGGAGACGCTCGGCCTCATGGCCGAGACCTTCGTCACCGTCGTGGTGGCGTTCCCCCTATTCCTGGTGGTCATCATGGCCATCATGGCCATAGTGCCAGGGAGCTCGAGCGGCACCTCGGACACCACGCTGCTGTTGCTCTGGCTCGTGGTCCTTCTGATGATCCCGCTCTCCCAGTTCGGGTTCATATTCTTCATATGGAACACCACCAAGGAGTCCACGATGTGAGGTGAGTCAAATGGCTGAAAAGAAAAAGGAGATATTGGATATCGAGCAGCTCAATCTGCATAAGCAGGACTACTCGAAGTTGTTGCTCATCATCGGTATC
>JACXTP010000157.1 GCA_016919625.1 Methanomassiliicoccaceae archaeon | reverse complement strand
TCAGAGTCGAATGTTAATCCTATATATCCTGTGAAAGAAACCGTACTTATGTTCTGTATCGAGACCCACGGCCCTCCTTGAGCCAGAGCTCGGAACAGTTCATAACTGTCGAAACCAGAGGCTGATGGATTTACCGGTTTATCCCATGCTAGCAACGCCGATTGGTTCAGTCCAAGGGCGGTGAGGTTGGTCGGTGCTGATGGTGTGTCGCCAGTTCCTCCGATGTTGACCAATGCCGTACCTTCTGCCCCCTGGCCATAGCTGTTGACCGCGGTCACGGTGTAAGTATAGTCGACCCCCATCTGGGTGAAGAACCCTACCTCGTCAGTATAGCCCGTGTCGAGGGTCCACTCCTCAACCAATGTTCCGAAGAACATGACAGGATCGCGATAGAGGAAGTAGAACCTGACCGGGGTGCTCCCTTCGGTGGTCGGTTTGGTCCAATTCACCTGGGCCTGATATACTTGGTTCTGGCCCTCCACACCCGGTGCTCCTGGAGCATCACCGGTCATACTTGGAGTGGCCGATGCCTCGTTAGAGTAGCTACTGTTACCCGCATCACTGGACGCGGTCAATCGGTAAAAATATGTGGTATCCAACGTCACATCGGTGTCATTGTAGAAATTAACCCCAGCGAGGTCTGTTCCTTCGAAGGTGGTGCTTCCGACGAATACCCAATCTATGGCCGTGGTGCTCTCTTCTCCGGACGTTGTGCCCCGGAAGATGTAGTACCTCTTGATCAGGTCGTCCCCGTTGGTGGTCGGATGGTCCCACCAGAGCCAGACAAATCCTGGGCCCTGATCGGCCACTAGATTGCGCGGCGCTCCTGGGACCTGTCCAGCCCCAAGGTCCACATCGTCAACTGGACCTTGTTCATCACCAAGCGAGCTTCCTGCGAGCACGACCAAACTGGTCGTGAGCATTGCCATGACGATTGCCATGGACAATAGTCTCCGCATGTTAACAGCAAATTTATTTTTCAATGAATCCCCTCCCCGACCGTAGATAGTGCACCTCTTGAGTAGGCCCACCCCCACGAACGAATGGTTGGATGATTAGAGGCGTGGATTGACGATTTAATACTTTTCTCAAAATCGATAATATTTTCAAAACAAAATATTGTCAGTTTTTTTAAGTTTGTTAGTCAGCTAAAGAATCGAGAATGGACCTTAAATATATTCAATTATTGATATTATAATACATGGTACTAGAGTGGATGCAATTTCACGTTCTCATATCGTCAGGGTTCGAGAATTTTAACTTGAGGACGATCATGCCCAAGTTCAATCCAATAGCGATGATGTTCCAGAAGATGATCGGGAGGCTATCTATCATAATGCCGTATCCGAGCCAAAGCGCCATCCCAGCCGAAAGCAGCATGGGCATCACCAAAGAGACATCGTCCATCCTCCTGGTACGATATCCTTTGACCAGCTGCGGCACGAAACCTATCGTGGTAAGCAATCCGGCCGCTAAGCCCAGCACCATCCAATCGTCCATGCCCGGCAATCGCCCTGGATGATATCACACTTTCGTACCGATGGTCCGACGTTGAATCATTGGAGTGTCTTCAACTGGGAGGTCATAATATTTGTCACCCATGTATCATCAAGGTCGAAGTCCTTGAAGAGCCAAAGCGTGAATATGGTCACCCAGTTGTCCTTCCTCGATGAGAATATCTTCATTACGACCATAGGCCGCATGTCCAACTCATAGAGCACGCTACTATCGCCAATGGTCGGGCGCTTCGGAAGGTCTGACTCCAAGCCCTCGCCCACCTTTTCAAAGGCCTGGACAGCTTCCTCTTTGTCCTTGAACTGAAAAATGATAGTGAGCAGTTGGGCTCGACGCTCATCCAACTCCTCCAACGAGTAAGCCTTGATCTCACGGTAGACCGGTCTGAGGTCTTCAGCTATGCTGACCTTCTCGGGAACGACCGACCTCCAACCTGGTCCCAATTGCTCGGATGGGATGGCCAATGTCCGGTCCATTCCCATCCCATTTTCCGCGCCGCCCTTTTTCGCCTTCGCCTTTCGCAGGACCGCCATCGACCTTCCTTCCTGTCTCTTCATAGCGACCCTCGTTCCTATATTATTTTCCGGAAACGGCTGGGTCTCAGCAAAGGATAAATGGTCGTTGCAACGATGGATTATTGATGTGTGGTCGTTTCGTCATCGCCTTCACCGACGGTTTTCACGCTCGATTCAAGGTGGAAAAGACCAGCGAGGTCATCCGGCCAAGATTCAACATCGCCCCCACCCAGGACGTCCCGATAATAATTAAGGAGAGCCCGAACCACCTAGAGATGATGCACTGGGGGCTCATCCCATCCTGGTCCAAGGCCGAGGGCACCGGACTGAAGCTCATCAACGCCCGTTCCGAGACGGTCATGGAAAAATCGATGTTCAAACGCCTCATGGTCAGCCATCGCTGCCTGGTGCCTGCCACCGGGTTTTATGAATGGATGAAGACCGATGAGGGCAAGCAACCTTATTTCATATCCTCCAAGAGAGGAGGATATCTGAGCTTCGCTGGTCTTTATGACCGATGGCATTCTCCTGATGGCCTGGTCATATCGTCGTTCATAATCCTAACCACATCCGCGAACGACCTGATGGCCCCGATCCATGACCGAATGCCCGTCATATTGCAGGAGGAGGATGAGGAGCTATGGATGGAGCATGAACCTTTGGACGCTCAAACGTTAAAAAGGATGTTCTCACCACGCCCGTCGGAGGAGCTGGCGGCCCATCCCGTGGCCAAGTTGGTCCGCAACCCCGGTGTGGAAGGACCGGACCTGATCCGACCGGTGGAGAAAGGGGCTCGAACGGTCCAGATGCATCTCTGAGCTCAGCTCTTGTCCGTCCCTTCCTGATATGCTTTGAAGCGGCGCAGCGCCGAGGCCTGGCTCTGGGTCATGGCCATGACCGAACCGACCATGATGGCCTCAAATATCTCCCCCTCTGTGGCGCCATGCTTTCCAGCTTGGCGGAGGTGCACGTCCAGACAACGGTCCGATGCCAGTGCTGAGCCGGCGGCGATGGCGGCCAGCTCCAAGGTCTTTGGGTCCAGGTGCTCGGGTTCGAACAAGATTTGTCGGGAGAAATCAGAATATGCTAGGAAGAGCTCGGGCCTTTCCGCGATGGTAGCTGTGATGAATGGCACCTCCCCATAGGCGCGCTCGATCCTTTCCAGGTTCTCTCTCACCTTGCGGTCAAGCTCTTTCCTGCTCAGGTCATGTTCCTCGGTCATGCGAACGTTCTCCTCGACCTCTCCGAACTGTCAGGATATCTATTCAAATTATTGTTCCGAACAAAGGCTATATCCCAGAGTTCGATTCCTGCTTCATGCTCATCCGGGCCTGGGCCGTCAGTAAATCATTCGGACCGAAGGAGGTCCTCAAGGAGGTCACCTTCAACATCGATGAGAAGGACCGGGTGGCCATCGTTGGGCCGAACGGAGTGGGCAAATCCACACTTTTAAGGGTGCTGATGGGCGAGCTCGCCCCCGACGTAGGGGAGGTGGTGCGACGCACCAATCACGTTTGTTACATGTCCCAATTCCCCCAGTACGATCCAGAGGAGAGCGTGGTGGACTCGGTCAGCGGTTGCGTTCAAAGCTCCGGGGCTATTGGTAAGAGGATGAGGGAGCTGGAGCAGATGATGTTGCAGCCTGGCCCGGAGGTGGACATGGACCAGGTGGCCATGGAATACGGTCAGTTGCAGGAAGAGTTCAACAACGCCGATTCCTTCGATGACATGGCCCAGGTCAAGGAGACCCTGGCCAAGGTAGGATTACCAGACGATCGTCTGGAGAAGAAGGTCAGCGAGCTCAGCGGCGGGGAGCGGACCAAGGTCATGCTGGCCAAGGTGTTGATGCAAGCGGACGAGTCAGACCTGCTGGTGCTGGACGAACCAACGAGCCATCTGGACATGGCTGCCACAGAATGGCTGGAGGATTATCTGCTCCAATACCCTGGGGCGGTCGTGGTGGTCTCGCACGACCGTTACTTCCTGGACCGAACGGTAACCAACGTGATCGACCTGGAGGACGGAATGGTCCGGCAGTTCTCCGGCAATTACACCGACTATGTGGCCAAGAAACGATTGGACATAGAACGCCGCCGCATCGCCGCCGAGAAGTACGAGACGGAGAAGCAACGCTTGGAGGACAGCGCGGTGGAGATGCATCAGAAAGAATGGTATAAGTCCAAACATAAGACCCGCATGAAGATGGTGGATAGGCTGGAGGAGGCGGAACCACCAAAGAAGAGGCCAGAGTTCAACTTCAAGGTGGAGACCAAGGAACGCTCCGGCAAGAACGTGATCACCGCCAAAGGGCTTCGCGTCAGGCGGGGCGACAAACTTGTGCTCGATGGCCTTGACCTGGAGATAGAGGTGGGCGACAAGCTCGGAATTTTCGGTGCCAACGGTTCTGGGAAGACGACATTGATGAAGACCATCCTCGGCGAGCTGCCGTTCCAGGGTGAGATGTGGTTGGCACCAGGGGCGGTCATCGGTTATTTCGGCCAGGGGCACGATCAGCTGAACCCCGATATGACCCCGGAGGACCATTTACTGGAATCATTGGGACACGACGCAAGAGTGGAGGCCAGGCGGCTATTGGCCCGATTCTATCTGAGATCGCATGAGGTGCAAAGACCGATATCCACACTTTCCGGTGGGGAGCGGGCCCGTGTGGCCCTGGCAATGCTTCTCGCGGAGAGGCGCAACCTGCTCCTGCTGGACGAGCCGACCAATTACCTTGATATCCAGGCCCGCCAAGCGGTGGAGGGCGCTCTGATGGACTACCAAGGGACCATGCTGATCATCACGCATGACCGGTATCTACTGAACACCGTTTGCAACATGGTGGGGGAGATGCGCGCCGGATCGATCACGGTCTTCCCAGGCACTTACTCTCAGTTCCGGCAGAAGGTCAAGGAATCGACCGTGTCATTGGAGCAGGCGGGGGTCTACAAGGTCGTATCAGGTTTCACGGACTGGAACACCAAGACCAAGTACAACGTCGGGGACAAGGTGGCGGTGGCGCCAAGCGAACTGGAGAAGTATCGGTGGGCCATGGAATCTGGTAAGTTGAAGAAGGTGGCCGGCACCGAGCTCAAGAAGGTTCGGAAGTAAGTCCCCTCTGAAAGGTCACAAGCAATCTGTCCCTTTTGGTCGCCTTTCCATAATATCTTTTGTTCAGGGTCTTGCGGTCCGATGCAACAGGCTCCAGGCGAGCGAAAAGCTGGACCAACTCAGTCTCGGTGAAGTAATGGTATGGGATGCCCTGGCCTCGTAAGAAGGTCATGGGCTCGACCATCGTTCCATCTCCGCACCTCATATCCTCGACAGAAAAGGCCTGGACATGCAACCTGCCGCCCTGACGTAGGACCCTGGCCAATTCCGACGCGGCAATATCCC
>JACXTP010000156.1 GCA_016919625.1 Methanomassiliicoccaceae archaeon | reverse complement strand
CCTGTTTATAGAACGTTTAGCCCCTCTCAGCATCCACCTGGTCGCCTTGAACAACAGGTACCCTCCCACCAGGCCGAAGATGATCGAGACCACCAAGAACACGATCACCAGCATCAGGCCGGTTAGCTCCCCGTCCATAAGTTCAGACCAGCCCCAGTGAACACTTCCTGTTCCAGCCACGGCCACCCCCGCCCCCACCAACCCTCCCACCAGGGATTGGGTGGTGGAGCACGGTATCCCAAAGTACCAGGTGACCATGTTCCAAGCGATGGCCCCAGCCAACGCGGAAAGGGTTATGATCATCACCAACTCCGGGTCTTCGACATCGATCAGTCCAGTGATGGTGAAGGCCACCGCCGACCCGCCCAATAGTGTCCCGAGAGCTCCCAACGATGCCACCAAAAAGAGGCCCTGCCTCGATGTGGCGGCCTTGCTAGCAACGAGAGTGGCTGCGGTGGTGGCACCGTCCTGGAAACCGTTCGTGAATGAGAATGCCCAGATCAACCCCATGCCAATAAGGGCGAATAACAGCATCATTTGGTCCATCTGGTGGCACGCTCCGCTCGCATCTAGGGAATTTTACGTTCCGGCATCTTGATGGGTCGGAACTCCTAAAGAAGGTTTTTGTTCAAGCGATCTTCTTGCCCGCCTCATAGGTGGCGCTCTGGTTCCATACCCCAGTTGGTTCGAACACCCAGACCGCCCCGGCCTGCAATCCGATGGCCTTGAGGTTCTCGTTCATTTTATCGAACAGTGGGCCGGCCTTCTGTGTGTCCTTGACCTTGGCCAAAATGAGGTATGAATTCATATCGGAACCAAGTAGTATCGCGACCGTTTGGTTCTTCTTCTTCATTTCCTCCATATTCTTGGCCGTTGTCTTCATGAGTATCGCCCCTACCGCCATCATATTTGGCGCAGGGGCCACCATGCTCCCCACCCGGATCGAGTGGAGGACCCCATCTGCTGAGACCGTGGTCAGGACCTTGACCGCTTTCATATCGTTGGCCATCTTCATGACTTCCTCTGGTAATTGGGTCATATGTTCACCGTGGATTCAATTCTAATGAGACCTTAATAATGGTGTTGGAGCCTGGTTCGATGAGGTTGGCGTCAGACCTTGATGGGGTAGGTCCCGTACCTGCGTGATGACTCGACGATGTGCTCAATAATACTATCCGAGACCTGGAAGGGTATCTCCCCGTGGTTGTCAGAGAGGATGAAACCTCCTCCCGGGGCGGCCTTGTGCACCGCCTCCTTGACCTTCTTTTCCACGTCCAGGGCTGTCCAGGTGGGCATCTGGACGCCGTTAAGATTGCCGACCAGGGTGAGCCGGTTGCCACAGGCTCTCTTCATGGTCGCCAAGTCCTCGTCCGTGCTGACACCTACCCCCACCGTCCCCGTCTCGATGATCTTGTCGATTATAGGCAGGATCCTACCTGATGCGAAATGGGTGAGCACAGGACCTTTTATCGACCGGATGGTTCGCTTGGCGCTCCTGAAACCGGTCTCGATATACTTGTCCCGTGGTATGATGGTGGTGGAGGAGACGGGATCGAACAGCACCATGGCGGTGGCGCCTGCCTCCAGTTGCAGGTTCGCCAGCTCCGCCGAGAACGTCTCATTTATCCGCATCAGGTGCTCGAAGGCCTTGGTCTCGTTGTACATGAGGTCAAAGTAGTTCTCGAAGCCCAACTGCATCACTGGCAGAGAGAATGGGGATACTACCACGCCGATGATAGGGACCTCTGGACCGATGCGTTCGCGTAGTTTTCGCGTGGCCTCGACGACCACCATCAGACCCATATTGTCCTTTGGGTCCGGCGACTCCAGGCTCTCGATGTCTTCCATGGCCCTTAGCACCGGTTCGCCTGAGTTGGGCGGCCCGTCCTCATAATATGTGGTGGTCCCTCCGAACGCCTCGAACTCCGCCGATGCGTGGGTGAAGGTGTTGAGGATGTCATGCCCGTATCGTTCTCGGAGCTTCACCTGGCCCCTCACGATGTTATCCGCTTTAGAATAGTAGCTCTGGATGGACATGCCCAAGGCCTTAGCCCCATGCATGGTGAGGCAAAGGAGCAGGGGGACCCGGTCCGGTTCTTGGTGCCTCATGGCGGTAAGGGTCCTCTCCATCGATGTCATCTCCGCCTTCATTCACCTCCCTCCCGGTTCCGGATGTAATCCAGAGCCTCGATCGGCGATGCCGTAGCGAGGTCAGCCCCGACCTTCCTGCACAGTTGGGCGTCGAATCGGAACGGTGCGCCTCCTGCAATGATCACCACATCCAATCCATTGACGTCCAACAGCTCTCTTACGTTCTTGATCAAAAGGGCGGAGCGAAGCATCAGGGTGGATATGAGAAGGTAGCGGACGTGGTCCCTCTCGACCATATTGACCAACTCCTCCACCGTGGTCCTGCCGTAATCGATCACATCATATCCGGCCGATTGCATGGTCATCTTGACCACCTTGAGGCCGAGAAAATGGTGGTCCTCCAGGATAGAGATGGCGAGGACCGGCTCTTTCCTGCGGGTCACATCGCTCACCCCGATGATCTCCTCTACCAGCTCATCGGCTAGCTTGGTGCCCAGATAGACCTGGGACAGCGATACTTCCCCACGCTCCCATTTCATTCCGATGGTATCAAGGACCGGGGCGACCAACCGGTCTATCCGGTCGAGCGGGGGCATGTCCCGGAACTGGAAAATCAGGATCTCCCTTACGCAAGATCTATCGTTGACGAGGAGACCTTTCTCTATCTCTTCCCTAATTTTCATCAGGTCGTCCGTGTCCGCCCCCTCCCAAAGATGATGTGTCCTAATCGATGGGATTGATAAATAAAATATGGGAAAGGATAGGAAATGGTTTCAACGGTTCAGAATGTCGTCGAACCGCTTCTGGGCCGTGCCCCAGTCCACATGGTTCCAGAAGGCCTCTATGTACTTGGGCCGGAGATTACGGTAATCGACATAGTAGGCATGCTCCCACACATCCAGGACCAAGAGTGGCTTGAAGCCGGGCATGGCATTGACATTGTGCTTCTCCACCTGCATAATCATGGGTCTTTCGATAGTGCGACAATAGGTGAGCACCGCCCATCCGGAACCCTCGGCGCTGCTGGCCACCTGGGTGAACTCCTTCTTGAATCGTTCGAACGATCCGAACTCATGGGCTATCGCGTCCCCGAGCTTCCCGCCCGGCGAATCCCCACCCTTACCCACTGGGGCCAGGTTCTCCCAGAAGCGATTGTGCAGTATGAAACCGCCCACATTGAACGATAGCTCCTTCGCGATCGCCTTTTGGTCTGCGTCGGTTCCCTCCTTGCGGGCCTTCTCCAATTTATCCAATGCAGCGTTGGCGCCAGTAGCATAGGCGGCATGATGCTTGGTGTGGTGCAGTGTCAGCTGCTCCTCGGACATGAAGGGTTCGAGGTCCTTATAGCCAAAGCGCAAAGCAGGCAGTTGATAGGTCTTCTTAGTGACTTCCATGGATCGTCCTCCTATTGTGAACGATGCTTTAGTCGTGCGTCCGTTATTTCATCTTTTTCGTGGTTCAGAAGCGTGCGATGGTGCAATATGGTCAACTTTTCCCATAAAGGAACGGCGCGACCTGCTCTACGGCCCCGTTTGATGCATCGTCAACCGGCACCAGCTCAATGCTTTGTGCGTTGGTCACCCCCAGACCGAGCTCGGCTGCGCGCCGGATCTGGTCCTGCTCGAAGATCCCCTTATCTTGGATCTGTTTGGTCGTCCCATGCATCTTCAGTAACGCCACGCCGGTGGCGTCCAGGGCCACCCGGTCGCTGGAGGCTAAGCTCAGACCCGCGTTCCACTCACTACCGGTCATGGGCCCGCCACGGTAGAAGACCACCACGCCGTCCAAGATGATCAGGCGCGGTTTATAGGCAAGGTTGATCTCAGCGATCATGTCCCGCATGTGGATGAAGGATGCGTGCAGCTCCGCCATGTTATGACGGTGGACGCATCCTGTGGCGAGTTTCAAAGCCATGGTGAAATGGCCACCGAACTGGTGGGTCTTGATGCAACCCAGACCGATGACCACGTCCGCTTCTATCACCGGCCTGGCGAAATGGAAACCATTGCGCCAATGCATGCCCGGCGATTCGATCTTCACGAAATCGCTGCTTTGCAGCTCATCGAATATCATTGGAACAAAGCCCATCTGCCTGGACATGGTAAAAATGCCTTTGTCATCGAACACCTTCCTTGTGTCTGATGGCCCGCTCCTATCCCCCACTATCACTTTGGTCGGGGAGAGGTCATGGATTGAGCCTAACACTGTTCGCAACGTCGCTATGTCCGTGGAGCCGGGAGCCGGGTCGGCGGTGTTGAGGTTGGGTTTGATCATGACGGTCTTACCTACCAAGCTTCCTAGGTCCGCCGCCGCCAATAGCGCCTTGGCCGCCACCTCCCTTTCGGTGTTGCTACATACCAGAACTATAGACTTGGACATATCCTCGCCCAAAAAGGGGAGGGGCGGTCTCATCTATCTTTCCCTTCGAGGCTATATATCGACGGAAGGAGATACCGACGGGAAGGGATGAAACATGGCGAGCAAGAGGGAGACCGCCGCGGCCAAGTATTTCAACTGTTCTGAGCGCGAGAGGGCGGTCTTCGAGTCAGGTATCAAGCTGGGCACCATCTACCATCAGTTCGTGGGGACTCCGCTTTCCTCCTCCAACGTCGAAAGCTTAGAGAAAGCCATCGAGGAGGGGGTCCGGGTCCAGCCGTTCGTGAAGGATGTCGAGGTCCATATCAAACGCAAGGTGCTACGCGGCAAGAAGGACGAGTATGACTATCAGACGCTCACTGGACCTATGCTGGAGGTTCGCTTGACCATCGAGATCGAGGGAGTTGTGGTGGTCTCTGGAATGCGTTATATCGATGAGCTGCATTATCCGTTGATGTACGTGAGCTCGATCACCCAAAAATGATCATCGAAGCTTCGATTTATTAATAAATCTCACCAAATTTTATTAAATCAGTAAGGCCATTACGGTCCCATCCCCCGGACCTTCCTTGGGTCCGGGCCGGTGAAACAGATGAACAACATCAAGATCGGCATAACCGGTCTCCCCCAATCTGGGAAGACCCAGACCTTGACCAAGGTCATAGAGATGCTCGAGGCGGAGGGCCTCAAGGTCGGGGGAATGATCACCGAGGCCATAGTGGAGGACAACCGCCGCACCGGTTTCTACGTTATGGATTGGAGGACGAAGGAGAGAGGGGTGCTCGCCTCCCTGGAGATCAAGAGCAAGTTCAGCGTGGGCAAGTTCGGCATCGACCTCACCGTGCTCGAGGAAGTGGGTGTGAACGCCCTGATGATGGCTTGCGAGGAGTCGGACGTCATCGTCATCGATGAGGTGGGCAAGATCGAGGTGGAGAGCGAAAAGTTCGTCAACGCGGTCAAGTTCGCCTTGGATGTGGAGAAGCCCATTCTACTGACGCTGCACAAGAAGTCCCGTAACCCTCTTCTCCAGGATATCAGAAGAAGGGACGATGTACGTATACTAGAAGTCACCCCCATCAACCGCAACCTTTTACCATACAAGATCATGAAGCTCATGAAAGGCGAGCTCCTTTGAGCGAAGAGATCGAGCTGGACGAGGTGACGGAGGGAGGCACCCGCCTCTTCGTGCCCCGCTCCCGGACCGAAAAAGGCCCTGGGGCAATTAAAGGGAGTGTGTTCTACAACCGACAGATGTCCTTCAACCGGGACGTCTCCGTGATGTTCTTCTCCAGCCCCATGGTCAAGGTAAGGACCGCGTTGGACGCCATGTCGGCCACTGGTGCCCGGGCGGTGCGCATTCTGAACGAGGCCAGGCCCGAGACAGAGTTCCACGTTAACGATTGGGACGTGAAGGCCTCCGCGGTCATCGAACGCAACCTGGCCTTAAACGGCATATCTAAGGGTAAGGCTAGGAACGAGGACCTCCGTTGCCTTTTGGCCAAAGAGACGTTCGATTACATTGACCTCGACCCGTTCGGCACGCCGGTACCTTACCTCCATGCCGCCTTCCATGGTCTGCGACGGAACGGCATTCTCGCGGTCACCGCTACTGACACCGCGTCTCTGGCCGGCACACATGCCAAGAAATGCGTTCGCCGTTACCAGGCCCGGCCTTGCCGATGTGTCTTCGGCCATGAGATGGGGCTGCGCATCTTGATCGGCTATGTGGCCCGCCAGGCGGCTATGTTCGACCGTGGCACTGTCCCTCTGCTGTGCTTTTATGCGGACCACTACTTCCGCCTTTACCTGCGCATGCCGGAGACAGCGGAATCGGCGGATGAGTCCCTCCATAATCTTGGCTACCTGCATTTCGACAGGGAGGGCCATGAGAGGGAGGTGGGCTCCTGGCCGAAAGATAAGGGGTGGGCAGGTCCGCTCTGGACCGGGGACATCTGTGACAAGGGGCTAGTGGAAAGCATGTCGGCCGGGGAGAACCTGGCGGAGAGGTCCAGGTGTGAGAAGTACCTCCAGATCTGGAGGGAGGAGCTCTCCATACCCTATTTCTTCGAGAACAACGAGCTGTCCTCTCACCTGAAACGTTCACCAATACGATTGGCTTCTTTGATGGAGGAGATCTCCCTCCATGGCAAGGTCTCGCGCACCCACTTCTCGCCGACCGGTTTCAAGACCGACCTCCCATACGCCGATGTCGCGAAGATCTACCTGAGCATGGATGGTTGATGCCAAACCATTTATCTGAGTCAAGGATTAGGCGAGAACGGTGTGATATTGCCTACCATCGCCGTCGTTGGTACCCAGTGGGGGGACGAAGGGAAGGGGAAGATAACAGATTACCTTGCTGAGAACGCCGACCTCGTGGTGCGTTACCAGGGTGGAAACAACGCCGGCCATACCATAAAGATCGGTGCTGAGACCTTCGCCCTGCACCTCCTGCCATCAGGGATCTTGCGACCTTGGATCATCAACGTCATCGGCAATGGTGTGGTGATCGACCCGCATGAACTGATGCAGGAGATGGAGGCCGTCAAGGCCAAAGGCCACTCCATTGAAGGACTGCGCATCTCCGACCGTGCCAATGTCATCGTCAGTTACCATCGTCTTCTGGATGGGGCTGAGGAGAGGAACCGGGGAGATAAGGGCGTCGGTACCACCGGTCGAGGCATCGGCCCATGCTATTCAGACAAGATCGCCCGCTACGGGATCCGGGTGAGCGACCTTCTGGACGAGAAAAGCCTACGGGAGAGGCTCGACCTGGTCCACCCCATCAAGGAGAAACAGATCGCCGTGTTGGGTGGACCTGAGATCGCCCCGAAGGAGGTTTTGCTGAGGGAGCTGCTATCCATGGGCGAGATGTTGCGCCCATACGTCACGGACACCTCGGTCCTGGT
>JACXTP010000155.1 GCA_016919625.1 Methanomassiliicoccaceae archaeon | reverse complement strand
TGGTGTTGTAGATGAGCACCACCATCTGTTCCTTGATCCTTTCCTCCACCTCGGCCGAGGTGGCGTAATTGAATGTGCCTACGAACTGGTTCACGAAGTTCTCTGGAGCGCCCACCTTGTAACGGAACTCCCCGAAGACGCGTAGGTTGACCATACCGAACTCCTTGTCCCGGAACTGATAGGGCTGCTTGGAGCCGAACTTGCCATCGAAGGCGCGCTTCTGTAGGTATATCACCTCGGCCAGCTGTTGCACGCCGGAAAGGGCCTTGACCAGTTTGCCCACGATGGGGGCGTTTTGGCTGGTAAGGGCGTAACGGTCCGGCCGGTCGAAATAGGCCAGCACCTTACCGTCGCGGTAGAAGGCGGCGATCTCGTCCTCCCTCACCACGATGTTGTCGTTCAATTTTATGTTGCGAGGCAGGCGATACATGATGTTGCCGCGCTTGTCCTGGTCCTCCCATGAGAACGTCCCTGACCCGAATAGACTGTCAGCCATGTTATCACAGCTCCGTCCCTTGTATGATTGTTATCCTCTTCTTCCACTTATCCTCTAGGCCCGTCAACCTTTTTTTGACGTCCTTGATGCTCTGCTTTATCTTGACCTCGTCCTCCTCGTCCAAGGCGCCTTTCAGGACACCTATGGCCTCATCGATGAACTGGACGTTCTCAAGCACGCTGTAATCGTAATCGTAAATACGGTTGAGCTCATCAATATCGAAACGAACATCGGTCACGAAGCCAGAGTAGCCGCTCTCGGAATATTTCACCAGGCCCTCCACCTTCTTGTACTGGTTGATCACCCCGCCCAGGGTGGTGACCTCTTTGGCCATGGGCATGGCGGCTAGGAGGTCGACCCTGGAATCCTCCAGTTGGTCCCTCTGCAATGCCAGCCGTTTCGCCAGTTCAATCCGCATGATCTTATCGGAGTCCCTAAGGTCCTCCCGGATCCTGTAGCCACGATATCCCGGGATTATCAATTGGATCTTCTTCAGGAGGCCCCGATCCTCCTCGACCTTTCGCCTTACGTCCGCCATGATTTAACCCCTGGACGGTGCATATTCAAGGCTCCGATAATAAAACTATCGAACGGACTGGATTGCTAAATTTAAAAAGGGACCTTCTTTCATGATCGTTCATCCAGTTCCAAAGGCGAACTATACCACGGATATCTTGATGATTCCTAATATGTTCATATGCTCATACCGTCATTAGTCAAATGCATTGAATTCAACAATCCAGATACTCAGATTTCGACTTATATCTAATATGTATTAATAGTCATTAGACAAGTGTCTAACGTAAATTCAAATATTTTCTTATACAGAAATTGCATCCAGTTTTCAAACATCTTATAGCAGGGAGTGAACAGCGTGCAGATAATAGAGAACTCTCGGTCAACGACCGGGACAAAGACCCGCGTTCAGGACGTCAATCCGACCAGCGGGATGTGCCCATTGTGTATTGAAGAATGCAACGTGCTATGCGAGGTCGGAAAGTCAGCCTTCCGTGGCCGGGAGGTCCTCTACCCCTCACCCGAGTACTTCGGAACCAGCACAGCGTCGTCCAACAAGGACTTCTTCCTGGACTGGTCCCATTTCCAGATCATGGCCGAGCTCATCGGTGCCTATGGCATCGAGCCCAACCCCGACAAGGCCTTCTTCGAGAACGTGGACATCAGCACCACGGTCGCCACCAGGAACAAGAAGCCCATAAAGCTGAAGCTACCCTTCGTCATCGCTGGCCTAGGATCTACCGCTGTCGCCAAGAGGAACTGGGAGTCGCTCGCCAAGGGATCGGCCATGGCCGGCATCATCGAGACCGTAGGTGAGAACGTCTGCGGCATGGACTCCGAGGCCACCTACGCCAAGGGCAAGGTACAGAGCAGCCCCGACATGGCCTTCCGCATAAGCTCCTACCGCGAGCTTTGGGATGGGAAGCACGGCGACATCGCGGTGCAGACCAATGTCGAGGACGGCCGGGGCGGCGTCGACGATTACGTCATGTCCAAGCTCGAGGTCAACATCATCGAGCGCAAGTGGGGCCAGGGCGCCAAGGCCATCGGTGGCGAGGTGCGATTGGACAGCCTCGACCGCGCTCTGGATCTGAAGAAACGTGGATATCTACTTTTGCCCGACCCCGAGGACAAGGCGGTCCAGGCTGCGTTCAAGGCCGGGGCCTTCAAGACCTTCGAGCGCCACAGTCGCGTCGGTTTCCCCGACATCCGCTCCTTCGTGGAGGACGTCGAGAAGTTGCGGGAGAAGGGCGCCAAGTACGTTTTCCTGAAGACCGGCGCCTACCGCCCGGAGATCGTCGCCTTCACCATGAAGGCCGCCTCCATGGCCAAGGTGGACATGCTCACCTTCGATGGGGCCGGCGGCGGTACTGGAATGAGCCCTGTGCCCATGATGAACGAGATGTCCACCCCCACGGTGCACCTCCAGGCCCAGATGCTCGCCTGCGCCGATATCCTGAGGAAGAAGGGCAAGTTCGTCCCTGACCTGATCATGGCCGGCGGTTTCGTCAACGAGACCCAGATGTACAAGTCCATCGCCATGAGCAACCTCGGCGGTGCCCCGCTCATAAAGGGCATAGCCATGGCCCGGTCCCCCATACTGGCCGCAATGAAGTCCCAGTACTTCGCCCGGCAGGCTAAGGAGGGAAAGCTGGCCAAGTCATTCACCGACGAGTACGGTGCGGACCCGGAGCAGTTCTTCATACTGGCTCGGGACCTGAAGAGGGAATACCCCGGCAAGAAGTTGGGCAAGGACATCCCCTACGGCGCGGTCGGTCTCTACACCTACTTCGACCGTCTCGCCATCGGCCTGCGCCAGATGATGGCCGGGTCAAGGAAGTTCAGCCTAGAGGTATTGGACCGTGGCGATATCATGTCGCTCACCCCATATGCCGCCAAGGTCACTGGCATCCCCACCATCGACGAGATGGCGGAAAAGGTCATGCCAGGCATCTTAGAGTTCTGGGACGAGTAATAATTCTTTATCGATAGAAAAGAAACCTTTTCCCCCATCTTTATATTTATAATGCAATGAAAAATATTTTTATAATGACCATGCGCTTGCGCTTGTATCCGTTGTTAAGGACGGTGCTCCACGGGGGTGGGGCGCGGATCTTTCTTAGGAGGAGAGAATCGCAGAAAGGGGTTGGGCCATCGGCCGAGTCTCAAACCTTTTCCAAACCCCTTTCTTCTGCAACCTATGCTGAACTTTCCATACCGATCGTTCTCCTTGTTCGGGATTAACTATACCTACCTGAGCCTGCCAAGGGGACGCGGTGAATCAAATGACGGAAGATAAACCGTTGGACATGTTTTGCTATCAATGCTCTCAGACCGCACATGGTACCGGTTGTACCACATATGGTGTATGCGGGAAGAGCCCAACTGTCGCAAGGTTACAGGATAATCTGATCTTCGCAATGAAAGGGGTATCGGCCTATGCATACCATGCGAGAGAGCTGGGATACAACGATCCAGAGATCGATTCTTTCCTGGCCAAAGGGCTGTACACCACCCTGACCAACGTCAGTTTTGACATCGGTAGCTTGGTGAACATGGCGCTGGAAGCGGGGCGGATGAACACCAAGGCCATGCAGATGTTGAAGAAGGCGCATATTGAGAAATATGGCGAACCAACCCCAGTCAATGTTCCTGTAGGGACGGTAAAAGGTAAGGGCATAATCGCTACGGGCCATTCGCTGAAGGCATTGGAAGAACTGCTCAAGCAGACCGAGGGCAAAGGAATCAACGTCTATACTCATTCAGAACTGCTTCCTGCCCATGCATACCCAGGACTGAAGAAGTACAAGCATCTGGTCGGTAATGTGGGCAAGGCGTGGTTCGACCAAAAGAACCTGTTCTCCAGTCTGAATGTGGCGGTTGTCGGGACATCTAATTGCGTCCTCCTTCCAAAGGACGAGTACCGGGACCGCCTCTTCACTGTGGGTGTCACTTCACTGCCTGGGGTGCAGCATATCAACGAATACGACTTCACCCCTGTCATCAAGAAGGCCCTTTCCCTTCCGGACCTACCGGAGCATCTAGAGGGAAATGTCACAACAGGGTTCGGCCTGAGCACTCTTGTGAGCGTCGCCCCGAAACTGCTGGACCTGGTCAAGGTCGGCAAGATCTCCCGGATCTATCTTGTCGGGGGTTGCGATAGGCCAGGGAAGGCCGGAGAATACTATACCACGTTCGTGAAGAACCTGCCCAAGGACACGATAGTCCTAACATTGGCCTGCGGCAAGTACCGCTTCAACGATTTGGACTTGGGCGACATCGAGGGGATACCCCGCCTCATAGATATCGGACAATGCAACGATGCGATCGTGGCAATGGATGTGGCTGGTGCCCTGGCCTCCGCCCTGAAGGTGGACGTCAATCAGCTCCCGCTCACACTCATCGTAAGCTGGATGGAGCAAAAAGCCTGTTCGATTCTATGGAGCCTACTGGCCGCCGGTGTCAAGGGCATATATCTCGGACCTATCGTGCCTGCATGGGTCAACAAGGACATATTGGACCTACTAGTGAAGAACTTCGATCTGCATGTAAGCGGAGATCCCTTGGAGGACATCAGGGCAACCATGGGCAAGAAGTGAGGGCGAGTGCCCAAACACCTTTCCTTTCCCATATTTTTTATTACCATCCGCTCACAACATACTGAACGGTGGTGCCCTTGGTTAAAAAAAACCGTCTTGCGAATGAGAAGAGCCCGTACCTCCTGCAGCATGCCCACAATCCGGTGGACTGGTATCCTTGGGGGGAGGAGGCCTTCAAAAGGGCCAAGGAGGAGGACCGGCCCATTTTCCTGTCCATAGGCTATTCCTCCTGCCA
>JACXTP010000017.1 GCA_016919625.1 Methanomassiliicoccaceae archaeon | reverse complement strand
GAGGCCCGGCCCACCGGGGCGGAAAGGCTGGTGACAGCCTGTCCGAAATGCCTCATCCACCTGAGCTGCGCCCAGAAGGAGATGGGTACGTATGTGGGCCGGTCGAGGATAGAGTTGGTGGATCTCTTCTCGCTCGCCGCCTCCCGTCTCAAGAAATGATGTTCATCCGTCTTCGTCGAACACGATGGGCTCCGGATGCGCCTTCTTCTTCATGTGACCGCCTGGACCGCCTCGCTCTTCGCGGGCCTTGTCCACGCATTCCTGGCCCTCGCAGATGAAGGCGGCGAAGCAGAACTGTTTGGCCTTCTTGCCACAGAACTGACAGTCGTTGTCCTCGATCCTGACGCTCATGCGTTAGCGTAGGTCAGGCCCGGATATCATACTTTTGACCGAGCCACATCAGGGGGGCGAAGCACATCGGACCCTTCGAGGGGGGACAATAAACGGCTTAATGTGGCAGCGCCTTACTGAGGGCGTGCGCATAGAGTCTATTGGGACTGAGACAAATCTACCCGATCCGTTGGGGGAGCTGGCTCGCTGTCATCAGTGCGGCCAGTGCGCCGGGGTGTGCCCCAGTCAAAAGCATGGTGGGATCAAGCCTGCGGACACCATGGTCAAGCTGCACCTCTCACTGCTCCAGCCCAATGCCCCGGAGCTTTGGCTTTGTGCCATGTGCAACTCCTGCACGGAAAGGTGCCAACTGGGGGTCTCACCGTCCGACCGAATCCAGGAGATGAGAGGCCGGGCGACCTTGGCCGGTCACTGCCCCAAGTCGTTCCAGGAGGAGGCCAAGCTATTCATGAGGACCGGGCTGGCTTTCCCCAATAGTGGCCTCACCAAAAAGTTGCGCAAGGAGTTGGACTTGGATGAACTGGCCTCCGATGCCCAAACCCTCAATGAGTTGGCTGCTTTGGTCAAAGCCACCACTTTGGGGAGGGTCCCTCTTGAGCGATAGTTACTACCTCTTCAAAGGGTGCCTCATTCCCACCAGGGTGCCCAATCTGGAGAAGGCCTCCTTGATCGTGCTGGATGCTATGGGTGTTGACCACAGACCCTTGCCGGGGGCTACCTGCTGTGTCGAACCGATCGGTCTGCGCTCCATGGCGGCGGATACATGGTTGGTGACGGTGGCCCGCATGCTGGCCATCGCAGAAACGGAAGGAAGGGACGTGCTGACCCTGTGCAACGGATGCTACCTCTCGTTCCAGGAGGCATGTCACGCGCTCCAAGATCCTGCGCTGCTCGAAAAGGTGAACCTGGTCCTTTCCAGCCTGGGTCGGGAGTACCGAGGCGGGGTCAAGGTACGCCACCTTTTGGACCTGGCCCACGAAAAGGGGGAGGAGGGCGTCAAGAGCCATGTGAGAAGGGACCTATCCGCCTTCAAAGTAGCCCCGCACTCTGGTTGCCATGTGCTCAGACCAAGCAAGGCGGGCCTGCGCGAGAGGGCCTATGCCCCAAGGATGTTAGGGGACGTCGCCCGCTGGCTAGGGTCGACCGTCGTAAGTGAGGAGGGTTGGCCAGAATGCTGCGGGGGTGGTGTGGCAAGCATAGACGATGGCGTCTCAACCGGCATGTTGGAGGATGTGTGCTCCGTTTATCGCCGTTCCGGAGCGACATGCATACTGACGCCATGTCCTTTCTGCTTCAGCCAGTTCGACCTGCGGCAGAAAGGAGGTCTGCCGGTCCTGCACCTCTCCGAGCTCATGGCGTTAGCCTTCGGGGCGACACCAGAGGAGATCGGGCTGCGTTACCATCGCACCAAGCTGGGGCCGATCAGCGGCTCACCTTGACGATGTGCAGGCTGAACTGGATGGCCGTGGCTGAATGGGTTATGTACCCCATGGAAATTACGTCCGCATACCTGGCATAGGAGGCGACGTTCTGAGGGGTTATCCCTCCAGATACCTCTACCACGATGCGCTTGTCGATGGCCTTGATGGCCCGGTAGGCCCTTTCTGCTTCAGGAACGCTCATGTTGTCGAGCATGATGATGTCTGCCCCAGCATTGGCGGCCTCCTCGGCCCCACCAAGAGTCTCCACCTCCACCTCGACCTTCTTCGAAAATGAGAGCGATTTGGCCCTTTCCACCGCTTGGGTGATCGAACCCACCACCGCCAAGTGGTTGTCTTTGATGAGTATTCCGTCGTCCAGTCGGGACCGGTGCGGGTCACCTCCGCCCAGACGTACGGCTTTCTTCTCGTAGAGGCGGAAACCGGGGGTGGTCTTCCGGGTGGCGGCAATTCGGACAGAAGAATTTACCCTCTGGCATTGATCCACCAAGGTACGGGTCAAGGTGGCGATGCCGCTCATTCGCATCAGGAAGTTCAGCGCCACTCGTTCGCCGCGGAGGATGAGGCGCAACGGACCAGAGATGACCAGGACCTCTTGGCCCTTGACCAGGTTCTGACCGTCCTTCACCTCGGTCCATGCCTCCAGGCCCAGGTGACGGAATAGGTCCATCGCCTCCTGCAAACCCGCCAGGACACAGTCCCCGCCAGCGGTGATGACCGCCTTGCCCCCTTCATCACCGATCAAGAGGTCAGTGGTGATGTCCCCATCGCCCACGTCCTCCGCGAGAAGGTCGGCTAGCTTCATGACCTCACCTCAGAGCTCTAGCTCCTCACCAGTCATGGGCATAAAGGTCTCCATCTCGCCCTTCAGCTCGTCAGCGAGGAGCTGACGGTTGTCCCCATGCATGAATACGACCTTTTCCGGGTCGCAAGCGCGGATGAAAGCGAGCAGCTCGGCGTGGTCGGCATGGGCGGACAGGTCGAAAACCTGGGTCTCGCACTTCACGTCCACCAGCTCCTTCTCCCCGATGACCTCGGTCTCAACGGCGATCTTGCCCTTGTCAAGCAGCATCCTGCCGTTCGAACCCTCGGCCTGGTAACCGGGGATGAGCACGGCGCTCTTCCGGTTCTCCCTCTCCTTCATGAGGTAGCGCAGCACCGGACCCCCATCCAGCATTCCGCTGGTGGTGACGATGACCTCGCCCTTCATGGAACGCTCCCGAGTGGACGCGGTGCGGACCTCGTTGAAGACGCGCTTGGCATACTTCATGTCCTTCTCATTGCGCAGGTACTCTGGCATGTCCAGGTACATGCGGTTGACGGTCTTTCCCATGCCGTCCACCCACATGTCGTACTTTAGGTTCCTCAGTATCAGCATGACCTCCTGCATTCGCCCCACGGCGAAGCAGGGGATGATGGCCTTTCCCCCCCGTTCCACCACTTCCTTGACCTTCTGAACGAAGCGCGCCTCTTCCTTGAGGCGGTCGCGCTGCTTCCGGCCGGCGTAGGTGGACTCGATTATGAGATTGTCGCACTTTACAGGGTGGGCGCCATAGACCAATCTGGTGGTCTCGGTGTTGAGGTCACCGGTGAACAAGGTGGTCTTCTGTCCGCGAATCTCATACATAGCCGCTCCAGGCACGTGGCCGGCGGAGTGGGCCTTAACCTCGAAACCGGCCAGGTCGATCGTCTGACCGAAGTGGATGGGCTCGAAGTTGCGCATGGCCACCTCTATGTCCTCCTCTTGATAAGCGGGCTCATAGCCTTCCCGTTCGGCCACCTTCAGACCATCATAGAACAGCAACTCTGAGACATTGATCGTCAGCGGAGTAGCATATAGCCTGGTGTTGTACTCACTACAAATTTTTGGCAGCATTCCACTATGGTCGATGTGACAGTGAGTCAGCAGCGCGTGGTCCACTGGTGGGCAAGGCATCGGATATTCGGGTGCCTTTTTTTTCGTTGGGTCGAGGTGGTCCTTGGCATTGATCTTGAAACCGTACTCCAACAAAATGCTGGTGTCCTTGTGTTTCATTAACATGCCCAGCCGGCCCACCTCCTCGGCGCCTCCTAGGAATTGGATCTTCATTTCTCTCTACCTCTTGCGAATGTGAATGCGATCGGCTCTACTCACCTACCAGCTGTAGCACGACGTGCCTTTCCCGGCCTCGATTGTCAAGCTCCACCAGCACCACCTGCTGCCATGTGCCAAGGTCCGGAGCCCCCTTGCTGAAGGGGAACGTGACGGACTGCCCCAGGGACGTGGCCCGGATGTGCGAATGCCCGTTGCCATCCCCCCAGGCCGAATTGTGATCGTACTCGATGCCCTTGGGGAACTGTCTTTCCATGGAGTTTTTGAGGTCTTGCCTCAGTCCCGCCTCGTCCTCGATGAGGACCATGGCGGCGGTGGAGTGGGAGGCGAAGGCGCAGGCGATGCCCTCCTGGAGCTTTGAGGCACTTACGCGCTCTCTCACCCAGGCGGTAAGGTCGACCATGTCGCCCTCCGCCTCGGTCCTGACCGTCTTCTCCGCTCGGAAGGTGGCCATCTTATCGTGCGGGCTACTTAGCGGTACCTATATCTCATTTGTGGTTCGGCAACAACATGGGAATGGGGTGAGCAATGACGTCGTGTTTCCGGAACCGGGCGTTCATATTAGACTTTAACATGTCACTTTGGCATGTTTAAATAGTAATTGCGCGAAAAGTGCTCTTATTCTACGTTGTTTCCCTCATTAATGAGCGAATACATTAAATAATATCAACGGAAAATAGCAGGGGTGTGTCCGAATTCGCGGCATCATTCCGCAATAAGACGCGATCCCAAGCAGAGCTAGACAAGGTTTGGTTGAAATCTGCTTTCCGGGCCGAGATCATCAAGAAGGGCCTGGACAAGGCAGGAAGCCTGAACAGGCTGGGAAGGGAGTTGGGCTACAGGTCCCGCATCCATCCAGGATGGAGCGTCCTGCAGATACTCCTAGGTAACCAGGCATTTCCAGCAGAGAAATTGAAGCGTTTGGCTGAATACATTGACCACCCGTACTCGGACATGCTTCAGAATCAGACAAACCCGCGAAGGATCACGCCGGAGAACACTCGGGACGCGTTGATAAGGGCCAACCTGTGGTGCTACGTCCCCAAGTGATGGGACGAATGTCTGACGATTTCTTTCTGATATCTGGATAGTGAAAATTAGGAATTACCAAAAGCATTAATATGCAGTATCGATATATTATGTCGGACATTCGTCCGACCTGAGGGATGGGAGTGCTCAGACGTAAGGCTGATGATGATGACATCACCAGCACCCTATTGGACAATGGGGTGTACAAGATTGGTGAATCGCACAAGAAGAAGCGAAAGCGCCACGATGCCGTCAGCCCATACAGCTTCTGGGGGGCGGTGAAGTACGCCTCCATTCTTACGTTCCTCCTCTGGTGGCTGCCCATCATCGGCCCGATGGTGAGCGGCTATGTGTGCGGCCGCCGGGCCGGGCGTCCATTGATCGGCGTCGCCGCCGCCGTGGTGCCGCTGGTGGTCCTCGCAGCGGTCTCTTGGATCCTCCAATCCGAGTATGTCGGTTGGGAGATGACCACGGACAACATCTACGCCTTCGTGGTCTCGCTATCTCCTTCTTTCGGACCGTATGTGATCTTTGCCGAGCAGTATTCCGAGATGTACATCGGTGCGATACAAGTGGGCACCGGTGTCCACCTGGATGTCTACATCCTCACCCTAGCCTTCGCGTACATCGGTGGCGCGCTGGCCCTCCAGGCCTGGAGGGAGATGGACTACATGTCCGATAATGGCGGCCAGGGTATGACCGTGATGTTCAACAACGGTTCCCGAAAGACCAAGACCCGACCCGATGGGGGGTTCTTCAAGCCCCACCAGTCAGGGAAGACCGCCTCCGGTAAGAAGGCCAAATCATCAAAGGGTTTTTCCCAGATGCGCTCCGTTTCCGATGAAGAGGGAGACGAGGATGACATCACCAGCCCAGTGGACCGTGGGGTAGACCGGGCCGAGATCGACTTTGTGTCCTCGCCCTCGCATGCCAAGCGCAACGTGAAGGCTATGCGCCGTGCCGCTGCCTCATCGGCCAGCCACCGCCAGTCGCACTCCCGCCCTTCCAAGGACAGGGCAGCAAGGACGAAAGACCTGGACGAGGACGCTGGACAGGGGGATTGGCGCTTCATCTGATGCTTGGGCTCGACGATGGAGCATAGGCAATAGTATTAATAGGGAGTTCCAATTTTCGAGCGTTCACATGTTCTGCCCCGAATGCAAATCCTTGATGTTCCCCCAGAAGGTAGATGGCAAGAACCTTCTCTTTTGCAAGAAATGCCAGAAACATCTGGCCTTCGAGAAGGATGAATGCTATGTCGCCAGCAAGAAAAGAGATAAGGAGATGCTGGTGGTGGAAAGCAATGCGGCCACTTTGCCCAAGGCCAAGGTGGAGTGCCCCAAGTGTCTTCATAATGAGGCGTTTTGGGTGCTGAGACAGACCCGAGCCGCCGATGAGCCCGAGACCAAGATCTATCGTTGCGTCAAGTGTCAGCATTCCTGGCGCGAGTACGGCTGATCCCCGCTATTTCGTCGTCCATTACCCTTAAAAGAAGGATTATAATACATCATTCCATTACTGCATGGAAAGGGGAGATAGATGTTCCAAGCCAAGCTGAAGTCCGAGACGCTCAAGGGCGTCGTGGACGTCGTTTCAACTCTCATCGATGAAGCAAAGTTCAAGATTGACGCCAACGGCATCTCGTTGAAGGCGGTGGACCCGGCCCACGTGGCGATGATCGACCTGCACCTCGACAAGGCGGCATTCGAACAATACTCGGCCAACGATACCGAGCTGGGCATCGACCTGGACAAGCTGCGTGACGTCATACGCCTGGCCAAGTCGGGGGACCTCATAGAGATGCGCCAGGACGAGGAGCGCAATCGGCTGGTCATCGCCGTAGGCAACGTCACTAGGCGCATGAACCTGGTCTCGACCGAGGGTATGTCCGACCCCAAGGTGCCCAACCTCACCCTGCCCGCCAAGGTGTCAGTGAACGTCGAGGAGCTGCAGAGGGGAATCAAGGCAGCCGAGTCGATATCCGACCACATCGCCCTGAACGCAAACCCGGATGGCTTCGAGCTCATTTCCGAGGGCGACACCGACCTGGTCAGCCTGAAGCTGCCCCGGGACATATTGGTGGCCTTGGACTGCAAGGAGCCCATCCGCAGCCTGTTCCCCATGGACTATTTCTCCAACATGATCCGGGCCATCCCATCTGGGACCGTGGTGCAGATAAACCTCGGCAACGACCTGCCACTGAAACTGGACTTTGAGATCGCAGGGGGTAAGGGAAGGACCAAGTACCTCCTCGCGCCGAGGATCGAGAACGATTAGAACTGGATGCACTCCACGATTCTTTTCTCTTCCTTGGGGATACGGGTCATCACCGTGATCTTGTCCCGGATCCCCGATTTTTCTATCTTGTCCTTGAACAGCTCGTCTATCTGATAGATCCCCGCGGAGTTGTTCATCTCTATCTCGATCAGGATGGGGGTGGTAGTTCCATGGGACACCCGCACCTTATCGATGGCCAAAGCCGAGACGGAGTGTATGTTCACCCTCCCCGCCTGGAATGGGATGCGCGCCCTTCCCTTCTCCATGTCAAGAGAATCGGCCACTCGCACGATGCCGCCCTCCAGGGTGAGCGGCAGCACATCCTCGCGATGGGCGATGATGCAGTGGAGGACCTCGGCCATGATGATGGTGGCCACCTCCCCCTCATAAAGTCCGTCCAGCAGGCGTTTGATGATGGGAGGGGCGAGGATGAGGGAGAACTCCTCGTGACGGTCCCTGTGGATGGCATGGCCGATGTCGTGCAGGGCGGAGGCTAAGAGGACCACCACATACGCTTCCTCCACGGTCAGCTTGTAATCCTTGACAATGCTGGGCTGCATCCCTTCCTTGACCAGGATGTCCAGCATGCGCAGTGCCATCTTGGTGACGATGCGTATGTGCACCGGGCCATGGTCATTGAACCCAAGACGATCGATGGCTGTGATATTGGAGGCCTTCCAGAGTGTCCTCACCTCTACGTCAGCGTTCAATCTGTCCAGCACCTGGGACAACTTCTCGTAGCTACGGTGGGATGGATCGATGGATAAGGCCATGGAGGGAGATATCCTCGTTAAGCCTCTTAACCATGCCCCTGGGTTCTGGGGGTTGGTCCAAAATCTTTTTAACAGCAACCCGATTATCTTGTCACCCCATCCCATCCTTTCGAGGTGTTATTTATTGGACGCTATCAATGATGAGACCATCAGGATGTTAGAGACCAAGGCCAACCGGCTGCGGAGGCATGTCATCAAGATGACCTTCGAGGCTGGGTCGGGACATCCCGGCGGTTCACTGTCATCGGCGGACATCGTCACCGCCCTGTTCTTCAATTTCATGCGGCACCGGCCTGAGGACCCCCAATGGCCAGACCGGGACCGTTTCGTGCTTTCCAAAGGACATTGCGCCCCGGTGCTATATGCCGCCTTGGCAGAGAGCGGATACCTCCCGCCAGAGGAGCTGCTCACCCTGCGCAAGATCAGCTGTCGCCTGCAAGGACATCCTTGTCGCACCAAGACGCCTGGGGTGGAGATGTCCACCGGCTCGCTCGGTCAGGGCTTGAGCATCGCTAACGGCATGGCCTTAGCGGCGCGCCTGGACAAACGCGACTACCATGTCTATTGCCTCTGCGGGGACGGGGAGATGCAAGAGGGCCAGATATGGGAGGCGGCCATGCTGGCGGCCCATTACAAATTGGACAACATCACCTGTATCGTGGACCGGAACGGTCTGCAGATCGACGGTCCGACCGAGAAGGTGATGTCGCTCGAACCCCTGGCGGACAAATGGAAGGGATTCGGTTGGAACGTCGTCCATTGCGAGGGCAATGACATCAAGGATGTGCTCAAGGCACTGGCCCACGCCAAGGTCCATAAGGGCGGGCCTTCGGTCATAATCGCCCGCACCGTCAAGGGAAAGGGCGTCTCGTTCATGGAGAACAATGTGGCCTTCCACGGTAAGTCCACCAGTCGGGAGGAGACCGAGAAGGCCTTGAGAGAGCTGGGGGAGATAGATTGAAGCGACCGGTCATGCAGCAAAGGAAGGAGTACGGTAGGGCCTTGGTCGACTTGGGCAAGGTGCGCGAGGACGTCGTCGTCCTGGACGCCGATCTGTCCGGTTCCACCCGAACCGCCGATTTCGCCAAGGCCTATCCGCATCGATTCTTCAATTGCGGCATCGCGGAGGCCAACATGATCGGCACCGCCGCCGGTCTGGCCGCCTCGGGAAAGGTGGCTTTCGCATCCACCTTCGCGGTCTTCGCCACTGGCCGTTGCTGGGACCAGATAAGGCAGTCGGTGGCCTATCCGGATCTGAACGTGAAGATCGTGGCCACACATGCTGGGATAAGCGTTGGACCGGACGGTGCCTCCCACCAGACCATGGAGGACCTGGCCCTGATGCGGACCATCCCTAACATGACGGTGGTGTGCCCAGCGGACGGCCCGGAGACCTACAAGGCCACCTTCGCCTTGGTGGAAACGGAGGGGCCATGCTACATGAGGATGGGACGTTCCGACGTGCCTGTGATCACCGACAAGGACACCCCCTTCCAGATCGGCAAGGGGCAGTTGCTCCGCGACGGTGACGACGTCGCCCTGGTCGGAACCGGCCAGATGGTGGCCGCCTGTCTTGAGGCCGCCGAGATACTCAAGGCCGACGGCGTCTCCGCCCGGGTCATCAACATCAGCACCATCAAACCGCTGGACGAGGCCCTGCTGGTCAAGGCGGCCAAGGAGACCGGTTGCATCGTCACCGCCGAGGAGCACAACCGGCTAAGCGGGCTCGGGGCGGCCGTGGCCACCTGTCTGGTGGAGAGGGTCAATGTCCCCATTCAAATAGTGGGTATGGACGATGTCTTCGGCGAGTCAGGAGAGAGCGACGAGCTGTTGATGAAATATGGGCTGACGGCGGAGAGCGTGGTAGAATCCGCCCGCATAGCCATGAGGAGGCGCACGAGATGAAGATCTTCATAGACACCGCGAACATCGAGCAGATCAAGGAAGTGAACAGCTGGGGCATCCTGGACGGGGTCACCACCAACCCTTCGTTGGTGGCAAAGGAGAGCAAGGACTTCGCCACCCTGGTGGATCAGATATGCCAGGTGGTCGACGGGCCCATAAGCGTCGAGGCCGTCTCGTGCAAAGCGGAGGATATCGTGCCGGAGGCCCGCAAGTTGGCGCGCATCCACAAGAACATCGTGGTCAAGATCCCCATGAACGAGGAGGGCTTGAAGGCCACCAAGGTCCTGGCCCAGGAAGGCATCCGGGTCAACGTCACGCTCATATTCAGCGCCAACCAGGCCCTGCTCGCTGCAAAGGCCGGCGCCGCATACGTCTCGCCCTTCGTAGGTCGACTCGATGATGTGGGCCAGAACGGAATGGACCTCATCGGCGAGATCATGGACATCTACGAGAACTATGATTTCGAAACCGAGGTCATCGTGGCAAGCGTCAGGGACCCCATACATGTAACAGAGGCGGCACGCATGGGGGCGGACGTGGCCACCATACCCTTTGACGTCCTCAAGAAGATGTTCCGCCACCCGCTCACCGATGCTGGGATCGAGCGGTTCCTCAAGGACTGGGAGAAGGTCTGCAACCGGTGAGGTCCGTTCGCTTGTTCCAGCCCAGGCAATGATTATCTAGCTTGAGGGCTCTCTTTTTAGTCCGTCCATGGAGAAGCGGAAGCTGGAGCTATCGGCATTGGTCCTGATGCTGGTCAGCGTGCTTGCCGTCGTGATTTTGGTGGCGAACCTGGATGACACCGACCTAGGAGGGAACGATGGATCCAGCCAGGAAATGGTGGACGATATCGTCAATGGCCTCCTGCCGATCGCCATTGTGTTGGCCGGTGCCCTGTTCGTATACATCGTCATATCTGTGCTCGGCAAGCGTACCCGGATGGGAGGGCCTCCTCAGAAGGACAGCCGAAGCTCCATCCTGCTTCTTTTCATAATGATGGCCGTGAT
>JACXTP010000016.1 GCA_016919625.1 Methanomassiliicoccaceae archaeon | reverse complement strand
CCCTCGATCGCCGCGCGCAGCTCGGTGGAATTATTGTGAGGCCCGGCCGGCAGCACCCGGATCAGGACCGTCAGACCTTCGTCCCCATCCATCCTCAAAAGTTTGACCTGGTCCACCATGGCCACTTCGAAGGAATGCGTCCCATCTCTAAGTTTACGTTCTAGGACATCCCCCTCCTCTCCTTTGACCACCATGACCCGGGTTACCTCGTTGTCTCTGGAAATGACATGGACGAGCTCGTCCGCCAATACCAGACAGCAGACCACACCTAGTGTTCTTCCCACCATCGTAAAAACCATTCATGGGTCATATATTAAAACAATGGAGTGATTTATTTACATCTAGAACACTTTCATCGTCTGTATTCATCCAGTATGACAACGGTGGTTCTAGCAATGACGGACAGGCCAACGGGGGCCACAAAACGAAACACTTTTGTACCGCACCCTATATGAAGTAAAATCCGCGTGCGACCTTATGCCATGTCACGTCTCGACATATGTCCATGAGCGGACTCGATTCTTGGACATTTGTCTACACAAGGTCAGATGGAACAAATATTGGCGAAGATTGCACTAGGGTAGGGGCAGGCCGTAGGCAGTCGCTCCCCCATCACATAGATGCGTCAGGGAAAGGAATGAGAGATGAAGGACAGCTCGAAAATACTGAATAAATTGAACCAGTACCCGTTAGTTATTTGCGACACCACCCTAAGGGACGGGGAGCAATCCGCGGGAATAGTCTTCGCCAACCTGGAAAAGTTGCGCATAGCCAAGCTGCTGGACGAGATAGGGGTTCAGCAGATCGAGGCGGGCATTCCGGCCATGGGCGGGGACGAGAAGAAAGCTGTCAAACAGATCGTCGGTCTAGGATTGGACGCCTCCATCCTGGGCTGGAACCGTGCCAACAAGGAGGACATCGCCCATAGCATCGATTGCGGCGTGGACTCCGTTGCCATTTCCATGTCATCGTCCGATATCCACATCCAGCACAAGCTCATGAAGTCGAGGGAATGGGTATTGGACAAGATCACGGAGGCGGTGGAGTACGCCAAGGCTCATGGCGTCTACATCTCCGCCAACGCCGAGGACGCCTCCCGGGCCGATCCCGACTTCCTCATCACCTTCGCCAAGACCGCCAAGGAGGCGGGGGCGAACCGTTTCCGCTATTGCGACACCATTGGGATGTTGGAGCCTCGCCGCTCCTATGACGACATCAAGCGCATAATCGAGCACGCCAAGATCGATGTGGAGATGCACACCCATAACGACTTTGGCATGGCCACCGCCAACGCCATAGCCGGCGTCCAGGCGGGGGCCAAGTACGTCTCCACCACCGTCCTGGGCATCGGCGAGCGCACCGGGAACAGTCCCCTGGAGGAGATCGCCATGACGGCCAAGCACATCCTGAAGATGGACGTGCACTTCGACACCACCCGGTTCCGTGAGGTCTCCGAGTACGTAGCTAGCGCGGCCAGCCGCACCATTCCCGGTTGGAAGCCCATCGTCGGAGAGAACTGCTTCGCGCATGAGGCTGGCATCCATACCGATGGCGTCATCAAATACCTGAGCAACTACGAGCCCTACACTCCGGAGGAGGTAGGCCTGAAACGAAAGATCGTCATCGGCAAACACTCCGGACGCCACACCGTCAAGCAAATGCTAGCTAAGTACGGTTACGAGGTGGACGACGAGGCCGCAGGAATCATTTTGGAGTCCGTCCGGGCCAACTCCATCGCGCTCAAGCGCAGCCTGACCGAGAAGGAGCTTGTCTACATGTACTTGGACTACAAGGCTGGCCTGGTGGCCAGTACGAAGGAATGAGCCCAACGGGAGCATGAAATCATGGGAACCATAGCTGAGGAGATCTTATCCAATCATGTCGGTAAGAAGGTCAGGGCCGGGGAGATCGTGGTCGCCCCAGTCGACTATATGATGAGCCAGGATGGGACCACCCCTTTGACGATCAAAGCCTTCCACGATATGGGCGGCCAGAAGGTCCAGGACCCGTCCAAGTACGCCATCGTCATCGACCATAACGTGCCATCGCCTCTCGAGGGCGTCTCCAACCTGCACAAGCAGATGAGGGAGTTCGCCCATAAGCAGGGCGTCAAGATCTATGATGTGGGGGAGGGCGTGTGCCACACACTGCTCCCTGAGTCAGGGAAGGTACTGCCTGGGATGATCGTCATCGGGGCGGACTCGCACACCACCACCTACGGTGCGCTGAACGTGTTCAGCACCGGCGTCGGCTCCACCGACATGGCGGCCGCGCTCATCAGCGGCAAGATGTGGTTCAAAGTGCCGCAGAGCATCAAGTTGGTCTATCAGGGAAGATTGCAGAAGGGCGTGTACGCCAAGGACGTGGCGCTGCACATGGTCAGCACACTGACCGCCAATGGGGCGACGTACAAGGCCTTGGAGATATACGGGACCGTCATCGACGACCTGAGCATCGAAGGGCGCATGACCATCTCCAACCTGGCGGTGGAGACGGGGGCCAAGGCTGGCCTCATCCATGTGGACCAGAAGACCATCGACTATCTCAAGGACAAGTCCCCTTCCCCTTACAAGGCGGTCTACGCCACCATGGACGCCGTCTACGACCGCGTCATCGTGGAGGACCTGAGCAAGATGGGCCCGCAGATCGCATGCCCGCCCGATGTGGACAACGTCGTGGCCGTGGAGAAGGTGGCCGGTCTCAAGGTCGACCAGGTGTTCATCGGCACCTGCACCAACGGGCGCTATGAGGACCTGGAGGTGGCGGCGAACATCCTTTCGGGCAAACATGTCAGCGACCATGTCCGCTTCATCGTCGCCCCCGCTTCCAAGGAGACCTACATCCGAGCGCTCACCAGCGGTATCATCGAGAAGCTGGTCAAGGCAGGCGCCACGTTGCTGTCGCCTTCCTGCGGTCCGTGCGTCGGTACCTGCAACGGGGTGCCTTCCGACGGCGAAGTGGTCCTGTCCACCGCAAACCGCAACTTCAAGGGGCGCATGGGCAACACCAAGGCCGAGATCTATCTGGCCAGTCCGGCGACCGCGGCTTACAGCGCCCTCAAGGGCTGCATAGCCGACCCAAGGGAGGTGCTGTGATGGACCCCAAGATGCAAGGAAAGGCCCACGTATTCGGCAACAACATCAACACCGACTACATCATCAGCGGTAAATACAAGTTCAAGAGCACCGACATGAAGGACCTGTCCACCCATCTCATGGAGGATATCCGTCCCAATTTCCACAAGGAGATCGAGAAAGGCAACTTAATCGTGGGTGGAACTAACTTCGGTATGGGCTCGAGCCGAGAGCAGGCCCCATTGGTCATCCAGGCCGCTGGGATAAGCGCGGTGCTTGCCCAATCCTTCGCGCGCATCTTCTTCAGGAACTGCATCAACGTCGGCCTGCCGGTCATCGAGTGCGACACCTCGAAGATCGAGGAGGGCGACGAAT
>JACXTP010000154.1 GCA_016919625.1 Methanomassiliicoccaceae archaeon | reverse complement strand
TGACCAAAGCCTCGACGGTCAGATTATAGAGGCTGAGGTATGTGTAGGCGCGCTTGGTCTCGTTGATGACCATCTTCTCCGGGTTCACCACCAACCTGATGGATGTTACCTCAGGGTCGATGAGGATCTTGCGCACCAATTTCATCCTGTCGCGGATCTTCTCGATGTCGTCGAGGAAGGCGTTGGAAGGCAGAGGCGCATTGAGGAACTTGCCCACCGTGGCTCGGGCCAGCTTTATCATGTTCCGGAATATCTTGTAAAGCTTCTCGAAGTACCAGTCGGAAACCTCGGGGAAGGAAAGTAGACGAAGCGTGTCGGCCGTGGGCGCGGTGTCCATGACCACGACGTCGTATGCTTTATCGTTATAGAATTCCTCGACGTAGAACAATGCTGACATCAATTCCATGCCTGGAAAGACGGACATCTCCTTGGCGTTAATAGGGTCCAGACCTTGTGCTTCCATGAAATCTGAGAAATATTGCTCCAGCTCCTTCCAGCGGTGCTCCATCTCGTACAGAATATCTATCTCGATGGCGTCCAGGTTCTTCTGCACCGGCCTGATCTCACCGGACAGCTCCATGTCCAGGGAGTCGGCTAGGGAATGCGCGGAGTCGGTGCTCATCACAATGGTGCGGTAGCCCATCCGGGCGCATTTCAGAGCGGTGGCAGCAGAGACGGAGGTCTTCCCCACCCCGCCCTTGCCCGTGTATATTATCAAACGCAAGGGTTCACCTATCCAACACAACGACGGACAATCTACTTGAACATCACCCTTGGACCGGACGGATGGTGCTGGAAAGAATATTGTGAGAATAGTGGTAAAGGTAGGTGCCGGGGATGGGGTTCGAACCCATGACCTTCGGATTTCTTTGGAGCGAGGGTGGTATTTTCCCTTGATTCCCTATGAGTCCGACGCTCCACCAGGCTGAGCCACCCCGGCATGGGGAAATGGTTTTACTGCTCCTCGCCCTCGACGGGGATCTCCTCTTCCTCGGCGGTCTCTGCGGCCGGGGCGGGCTCCTCTTCGACGGGCTCGGCGGGCTGTTCTTCGGCTGGCTGCTCCTCGACCTCAGGCTCAGGCTGAGGCACGATGGAGACATCCTGTCCGCCCTCTCCCATCTCTAGGACCTCGGTCTTGCGGACCTCGACCCTCTTGATTGGGACTATCACCTTGGCGGCGTTGGACAGGCGCTTGGACATCTCGCCCGTGATGATGATCTTCATCATGTCGGCCATGGTCATCTCGATGCCCATGTTGGTGACCTCGTTGGTCATTGCCGTGCGCACCGCGGTCTCCTGGGAGGACTGGATGCGCTTGTCGGTGACGCTCATCGGCTTGATGCGAAGGAGGTAACCGTCCTTGGTTCGGACATCGATGACATGGTCGGTCTTGGTGCGCTTGCGACGCGTCAGGCGGCGCACGTAATCGCTGGTCAGTGTTTGACCGATGAGGACGGTGTGGGCATCGAAGCCGCGCACCTCTTTGACCTTGAAAGTCAGCTTGACGTGCATCTTGGAGAAATCGCCGGTCAGGTCGTGCACCGTTGCCTCTACTATGCGTCCCATGAGGTTGGCCGGGTCGGCGCTCGGGGTCTCGCCCAATAGGACCTGGTTGAACATCTTCGGAGAGTACAGTTTGTACCACTCCTTGGCCTTCCATCGGTCCTTGACCTTCTTTGCGGCGGGCTTGTTGGATTTCTTGTTATCAGTAGCCATTGACAGCCTCCATGGCGTTGTGCTTCAAGGCAAGTTGGGAAAAGAATGTCTCTATTAATAGGTTTGGTAGAGGATGATAGAATTATTCTACCTAAATGAATAATAGGCCAGATGTCTGTTTACTACGAAATACGTAGTGATACTGAGGACCGGGACTATTTATTCTTTTCTTGGAAAATTCGGACTAGGGAAGCCTTCGAGACATCGTCCAAAACGGCGTCCGCCTCCCGCAGTTGCGCTTCCGCAGCCTCGATCGTGCTCACCTTGTTAAGAAAAATGGGAAAGTAGGAGGTGGTGCCCACGATCTGGAGCATGGCCACCTTTTCCTCCTTTGCGGGGACGTGCTGCAGGTGGTAAGCCTGGAACCGGACGAAGCCTTTCAGCTCCTCCGGTAGCTCGCCTACCTCATACACGCCCACCAAGTGCGCTCTGTGCAAGTATCCACCTTAGAGCTTGACCGGTGTGGCATGCGCCTCTAGGCCCAGGTCGCTTTTGGGAAGCCCGAAGGCCAACCCGTAGAGCTGGGAGAGGTGGATGACCGGTATGTCGTATCCGTGGACGGCATCCTTCTGGGTCCTGTCGAACTGCAGGTGGCAGAACGGGCAGACGTCGAGGATGTACTGGCCGCCGGCCGCCTTG
This sequence comes from Methanomassiliicoccaceae archaeon, assembly GCA_016919625.1. Classification (GTDB taxonomy): domain Archaea; phylum Thermoplasmatota; class Thermoplasmata; order Methanomassiliicoccales; family UBA472; genus JACXTP01. Next base: position 5,888 of record JACXTP010000154.1, on the reverse strand, counting down.
ATGTTCTTCAGCTTCTCAGCGGTGAACTCGGTGGCCAGCTTGGGGTTGCGCGACCTGACGCCACCGCCTGAGCCGCAGCACATCTGTTTGTCCTTGTAGGCCACGCTCTTGGCGCCGGTCCACTCCACCAGCTCGTCCAGTATGTGGGGCCTCTCTGGGTCATCGATGTGCTTTATCTTGCTGGGCCTGACGAAGTGGCAACCATAATGGACGGCCACGTTCATGTTCGGCAGCGGGTTCTTGACGCTGTTCTTGATCTTCTCGATGCCGACGTCGTTGTATAGGATCTCAGCGAAGTGCTTCACCTTGGTCTTGCCGCTGTAGTGCAGGCCGACCTCCTTGAGTATCTCGTTGACCGCCTTCAGCTTCTCAGGGTGCTCGTGGAGGATATGAGCCACATCGAACAATGAGCCATAGCAACCGTTGCAGATGGTCATTATGTCCACTCCCTGCTTCTCAGCGATGGCCAGGTTCCTTGCGCCCAAAGCGAGCCAGGTGGCCTCGTCGAAGGAGCGCACCACACCGGGTGCGGGACAGCAGCCGGCCCCATCTAGGTCGACCAGCTCATAACCCAGGTGCTTGAACACCTCGCGGGTGGACTTCTCAATGCCGGGGTACCTCAATGGAGCCACGCAGCCTAGGAAGAATCCGTACTTGACCGCCATCTCACGCACCTCCTACCTTCTTGTCGAACTGTGTCTTCTTCATGATCTTGCGGAAGTCATCTGCCGCCTTCTCGTTACCAGCGGTGGTTGGAGGGTTGGAGGGCAGCCCCATCTTGGCGCGCAGTTGCTTCATGTCGTCGCCGAATGGAACGGTGGCGCCGATCCTCATCAGGTTGGCGCCGATCTTCTTGTGAGCCTCGGCCATGTATCCTTCCTGTACGGCCAAGTTCCTCATCAGCAATATGATGTCCACGATCTCGACGTCGCGGGGGCAGCGCTCCACGCAGGAATAGCAGGTAGTGCACATCCACAGCTCCTCGGTGGGTAGGATGTCGTTCTTCAGGCCAAGCTGGGCCTTGCGAATCAGCTGCCTGGTCCTGAACGCGGTCATCCGGCCGGAGGGGCAGGAGGCGGTGCAGGTTCCGCACTGGTAGCAGAGGTCCAAGGTCTTGCCACCAGCGTCTATGATCTTCTTAGCGAAGGCCATGTCTGGCTCTTTGATGTTGGACAATATGGTCACCTTGACTCAGGCGATTTCTGGCATCCTATATAAACATAGGTGAAAAAAGGGTCAAGTGTTACCTAAATAGGTAATTCTAACCGAGCGATTGTCTTCGGGTCAGTTCCCTCACTAACACATGCAGCCTTTGCTCCGACTCCCAGTACATGGCTATGATCTGGTGCCTGAGCAGCTCCATGTCGGTGGCGCTCCTCAGAGCATAACCTTTCTTCATGACCAGGCTCTCGTTGACGAAGAAGCTCAGGTTCGAGCGTAGCAGCGTTGTCAGGGAATGTTCCAACCGTTCCACCCTGTATTCGACATGGTTCGACTCCAGGTGGCGGAATCCCAGGCGCTGCGCCCCGAATCGGAAACGGGCGTAGGCTCGACCCCGCTCCACGTGGACCAAACGGTCCTCCGCCACAGGCTCCCAGACCGTGCCCTCCGATTCGAAGGCATAGAGCGGGTCGTCGAGCACGACGAGGTCCATCATCTTGGCGTTGAAGTCCCTCATGTTCCGGGCATCGTCCGATATGATGAGGTCGAACGCCTCTGGATCGTTCAGGGAGGAGAGGGCGGAGAGCAACAGGTCCTCAGTGACGATGGTGCAGCCCACCACCAGCTTATCGCGTCGGTCCATGCGGCGCAGCAGGGCCAGGTACTCCCTGGCCACCGCCTCCCCGTCATCGTTAAGGACCGTCCCCCGGGGCGTGGTCTCGGCCAGTTTCGTCCCTGCCTTGGTCTCGATCTGGTGCAGGTAACGGTGCAGCACAGGGGTGGAAATGCCCAGACGGGCGGCGGCGCCCTTCTGGCTCCCTGTCTCGTATATGGCCCGCACCACCTCCAGCTGCCTCTTGGTAAGGTCGTGGCCGTTGACGCTGAGGTTCACCCCCGGGTCCAGTCTCATCGTGTGGGGATGTCCTTGGGAGGATATCAGGTTTCAGGGTACGGCTCGGTGCGTTTTTGGAAAGACTTATAATCGGTGGCACTATGGCACAGCCCGCATGAAGGCGAGCGTCTTGGTGTTGGGCATCGGAAGCCCTGTCGTTTGCGACGATGCCATCGGTTTCCATGTCATCGACCAGCTGAGGAAGAAGGGACTGCAGGATGTGGACATCGAGGAGGCTTGCACATCCGGTCTGGACCTCATAGAGATAATGCTCGATTACAAGAAGGTCATCGTAGTAGATGCCATCCTATCGGGCCAGTTCCAAGCCGGCAAGGTCATGGTCCTGGGCGAGGACTCGCTCTCCGCCACCGTGCACGGGGTCAACCCTCACGAGGCCAATGTCGGCACCACCCTGGAGCTGGGGCGGTCCTTGGAGCCGGAACGCATGCCCAAGGAGGTATGGTTCGTCGCTGTCGAGGTCAATGATGTTTGGACCGTCAGCGACAGCATGACACCCGAGGTGGAGGCGGCCGTTCCAGAAGCGGTCCAGACTGTGATCGACCTCATAAATGGCAAGGAAGTCTGAACCTACCTTAGAAGTCCAGATCAGATATTGACTTGGCAATGGACTTGCCTGGCCTCTCGGATGTATGAAGGGCGATACAGAGCTTCCTGGTCCTAAGGAGGTCCTGGGCTGCGGCCAGCACCTGTTCCTCGGAGACCTCCTGGAACTCCCCTATCCATCGCGATACCGGCTGCACTTTTCCGCTCAGGACGTAATTCTCTGCCAGCCAATACATGCGGTTCTCCGTGCTCTCCAGCTTACGCACGAACATGCCCTTCACCCAACGCTTGGCCCGCTCCAGCTCCCCCGCCACCAATCCTTCCTCTTTGAATTGGCGTATCTCCTCGGCGATGAGGCGAATCACCTTTTCCGCTTCACCGACCGAGGACGAGAAGTATGTCTCCAGGAGACCGCAGTCGCTGTAAGCGTCCGGGAACATGTGGATCTGGTATACCAGCCCTTCCTTCTCCCGGATGCGCTGATAGAGGCGCGAGCTGGACCCTGCCCCGAGTATTATCGCGGCCAAGCTGGCCGCATGATGTTTGGTATTCTTCGCATCGTATGAAGGGAAGCCAAGTTCCACATAGGCCTGGTCCCCTTCCCTTGGATAGACGTTTATGCTAGAGTGGGGGTGCGGGGCCTTCCTCTTGACTGGGGATTTGGTATTGGGCAGATCGTCGAATTGCTCCGATACCCATCGCATCACCTCCTTCCCCTCCAGATTGCCCACGGCCACCACGTAGACGTTGGGCTTGACATAGAAGCGGTCGTGGAAATCCCGAAGGTCGTTGGCGCAAATGCGCTTGACGCACTCCAGTTCCCCTGATTCTGAGAAGGACATGGGGTGCCCTTTCCAGATGCTCTGGTCCAGCAGTACGCTGGCATAGCTCTCTGGGTCCTCCTCCAGACTGCTGATCTCCTGGGTGACCACTCCCTTCTCCAGCTCCACGTGCTCCTCGTCAATTAGGGCGTGGCGCATCATATCGGAAAGGAGTTCCTCCGCCACGGAGATGGTCTCGTCAAGGCTGAAAACGTGATAGGATGTCATCTCCTTCGTTGTGAAACCGTTCAACTCCCCTCCGGCGCCCTCGATCATGTCAGCGATCTCCTTAGCGCTCTGGTCCTTGGTGCCCTTGAACATCACGTGCTCGAGGAGGTGAGCCATGCCGCACAACCTGGGGTCCTCGTCCCGAGAACCGACCCGTATATTGACAGAAAGAGCCACGGAGCGGACGCTCGGCAGCGTCTCAATTATGACCGGGATGCCGCCCGCGGTGTGCCTGAGGGAAATATGGTCCTCCACCATGGGCACGGCATCGCTGCTTGCGGTTATAGATATTTCATCGAAAAAGGCGAAGTGGGAGCCCGTCATCTCTCTGGCCCGCACCAATTAAATACCGGTCGGATGGTTATTTTCCAGGGGCATACGAACGACCTATCACATCGAGCGACACCCAGACATCTTCATCCATGAGTACAAGGACATCTACATGAACGACTGCATCCTGGTGGTCGGGTTCCCCAGCGTTGGGCTGATCAGCTCCATCGCGGCGAACTATATCGTGAGGACGTTGAAACTGGAGCGGGTGGCCTCCATCATCTCGGACAATTTCCCCCCATACACCATAATGCAGGAGGGTGTCCCCTCCCACTCGGTGCGGATCTACTCTGGCAAAAGGGAGTGCAAGGACGGGGAGTCATGTGAGCAACTGGTGGTCATACTTGCGGAGTTCATGCCGAAGCCTGAGTTGCTCCGACCCCTGGCGGAGCTCATCCTGGAATGGGGGAAGCACAAGGGTGTGCGGAACATCGTCACCTTGGAAGGGATAAACCTCAATGAGCAGAGCGGGGCCGTTCTGGGCGTCGGCACGACCCCGGATACCCGGGCCATGTTGGAGAAGTACGATGTCAAGGAGATGCGGGAGGGAATGATCACCGGTCTTTCGGGCATGCTCCTGGCCGAGGGGAACCGCCTTGGATCCAATGTCATCTGCCTGTTGGGGCCGGCCCGGCCGGAGATGCCGGATGCGAGAGGGGCCGCCAATCTGATGGAGATCATCGGTAAAATGTTGCCAGAGCTTAAGATCGACCCCGACCCCCTCCTCAAGGAGGCGGAGAGCATCGAGGTGGGGATGAGGCAGGCGATGGAGAGCATCAAACCCCCTAAGAAGTCGGACGAATCGTACCTCTATGGTTGATCCGCCAGTACCCCCAGTCGTGATTCCGATATGCCAATCATTATATAGAGCGCATCAAATCTTACTGGCAGGCATTTATGGAGAAGCGGAAGGTCATAAGGAAGGTCAGCCTCTTGGGGGATGGGGCGGTTGGCAAGACCAGTCTTATCCGCCGCTATGTACTGGACGTTTTCTCTGACGATTACATAACCACCTTTGGGGCAAAGGTCACCAAAAAGGTCCTCGACCAGGAATCGGTGGAGATGACCATGATGATCTGGGACATCTTGGGGCAGAAGGGGCAGAAAACGCTCCACGCCTCATATTATTCTGGCACCAACGGTGCCCTGGTGGTGTGCGACCTCACCCGGCCCGAGACCTTAGAGAGCACCCTGGAGTGGGCCATCGACCTTCGCAAGGTGGCTGGTGACATCCCTATCGTGCCTGTGGCCAATAAGATGGACCTGCCCGCCGAGGTGGCCGAAGACGGGCTCGAGAAGGTGGCCGCAGTGCTTGGTGACACGTTCTTGCTCACGAGCGCCAAGACCGGGGAGGGAGTGCCTGAGGCCTTCGAACGCCTGGCGCAACGCATGCTGGGGGCGAGCTGATGGACCGCCATGCTCGACCGTTCTTCGTCATGCCCGGTTCGGCGCTCAACGACCTTAGGGAGGAGCTGGAGCTGACCGAGGGTGCGAACGCGGTCGAGACCCTGCAACAGTTCGGTTACCGGGCCGGGGTGGGCCTGGTGCGTACGCTCGGCCTGGAGTGCACCGAACCTGATGAGCTGCGCGACGTCATCAAGCAGATATGGTCAGAGACAGGCCTGGGCCGCCTAGAGGTGGACCTCATCACCGAGAACGAGATGGTCATATCCTTCGTTGAGTCGATCGAGGCGGAGGGGGGTCACAGCTGCGACTTCACACGAGGTTACCTCACCGGGATCGTTTCCTCATTGACCAAGCGCCGCTTCGATTCCAAAGAGGTCTCCTGCATAGCTGATGGGGCGCACCGTTGCGTCCACGTGCTGACGCCCTCCTCATCGTTCCCTGACGCCAAGCCGCAAATTGCCTATAAGCCGGATAGCAAGCATGTG
>JACXTP010000015.1 GCA_016919625.1 Methanomassiliicoccaceae archaeon | reverse complement strand
GCGCCCCTCAAGTACGACTTCGATTCAATAATAAATCTAATATGGCAGAGTATCGATAGTGTCACAGGGATTTTCCCTAAGGAGGAACGATTGAATGGCAAGTCTAAGAACACAGGTGATCGAGACCGTTGCTGCACTGATGACAGCGGCATTCGGTGTGTTGGCCGCTTTGGCCTGGAACGCAGCAATAAACGCCCTTATTACTGAATATCTTGATACTGGCCAAGGTTGGATCGCATTGATGATATATGAGGTCATCGTCACCATAATCGCCGTGATCGCTATCATCATGATCGCGCGGGCCGCTGCGAAGACCAAGGCCGCGGACATGTTGGTCGAGGCGAAAATAAAGAAGTAAACTATTTTCAAACGAGGGGGAGGGCCCCCCTCATCACATATATTTTTATCAGACCACGGATTTCCCTTTTCTGGTCAGATCTATGTTGGTGTTCTCCTACCTCTTACTGGTGTTCGCATTGGGGCTGATAGTCTACGGTCTGGTGGTTAGGGCCCGGGGCATCAAGGCCGTCCCATTCTACAAGGAGGACCCTAACGTGCAGATAAAAGAGGATGACGTGGTGTCGTTCGCCAGCCGTTGCCTCCTGCTCCTGGGTTTTGTCATCGCCGTCATCTCCATCGCCATGATTTTGATAGGAGAGGACAAGTGGCCCATCATACTGCTCACAGTGGTCTTCGTCCCCTTCATCTTCTTCGCCATCAAGATGGCGCCCAAGGTATACATCATCCCCAAGTGATGGCCAGATAGCACGATGCTTTCGTCGGGGCAATCAAAAGGCAGATATTGCCCGAGGTAATAACCGGGGATGGAGAGAGCGGTCATGACGGTGAAGGTAGGTATCAACGGTTACGGGACGATCGGAAAGAGGGCGGCCTGGGCGGTCTCCAAGCAGGACGATATGGAGATAGTCGGTGTAACTAAGACCAGGCCCAGCTACGAGGCCAAGCAGGCGGTGGCGGAAGGATTCCCACTGTACGGGGCCTGCCTGGAGGACGTTGGCGAGTTCGACAAGGCCGGCTACAAGTGCGCGGGCACCCTGGACGACCTGTTGAAGAAGGTCGACATAGTCATCGACACCACCCCCGGAGGCATCGGCGCGCAGTATAAGGCCAAATATGAAGTGGCGGGGGTCAAGGCAATATTCCAAGGTGGGGAGGAGCACGGCATAGCCGGCATTTCGTTCAACGCCCTAGCCAACTATCACGAGTCCTGGGGCGCCCGCTTCGTGCGCGTCGTCTCCTGCAACACCACTGGTCTGGTGCGTACCCTGTTCCCCATTGACAAGGAGTTCGGTGTGGAGAGGGTCATTGCATCATTGATCCGGCGCGGCGCCGACCCATCCGACCGGAGGGGCTCTCCGCTCAACTCCATCGAGCCTTCGCTCAAGTTGCCCACCCATCATGGGCCGGACGTGCAGACCATCATGCCATGGTTGCCCATCCAGACCATGGCGGTGGTAACGCCCACCACCCTGATGCACGTGCACTGCATCGCGGTGGACCTGAAGCGCAAGGTGACCGAGGAGGAGGTCATGAACGTCTGGAAAAAGGCTCCGCGCGTCCGCTTGGTCTCGGGCAAGGACGGGATAAAGGGCACCGGACAGGTCATGGAACTGGCCCGGGACATGGGTCGGGCCAGGGGCGATATGATGGAGATAGTGGTCTGGAGGGACGGCACCAAGGTCATGGACAACCACCTATACTATTACCAGGCGGTGCACCAGGAGTCCGACGTCGTCCCGGAGATAGTGGACTGCGTCAGGGCCATGTGCAAGATGGAGCAGGACCCCGCCATCTCCATCGCCAAGACCGACAAGGCGATCGGGCTGGCCAAATGAGGCCGCCCTTTCCTTTTAGCTCATTCTGATCACTGGCCTTCCAACCGGAATATGCCCGGGGGTATGGTGATAGCCAGGCGCGTGCCTTTGCCGTGCTCGCCGACCTCAATGATGCTGATGCCGGTTATGCCCAGCACCTCCTTGGACACATAGAGTCCGAGCCCGGTGTTCTTGCCGTAGCCACGCCGGAATATGAGCTCCTTCTCGTCCGCCGCTATGCCCACGCCGTCATCCTCGATGTACAGGTGCCCCATACCGTCCGTCTGCTCGAAGCGCACCTTGATGTAAGTGGCCCTCTCGCCATGGCGGAAGGTGTTGTCAAGGAGGTTGTAGAACACCTTCTCCAACATCGGGTCCGCGTAAACGGTCAGCTCGCCCACGTCCAGGTCCAGCGGTATGCGCGGATCGCTCAGGGCGGAGTAGGCGGAACGCACCGCATTGGCAACATTGATCCACACCGGTTTCTTCGCCCCGATCTCCTGATAGGTGCGGGTGAAGTCCATCTGTTTGCGTATCGCGTCCGCCGAGGCCTTGGCCTTGCGGACATACTTCAATATTGTCTCATCCTTGGTCTTCCCCTCTGCCAGTTCGAGGTAGCCGAACAGTCCAGTGAGGGAGTTGAGGACGTCGTGGCGGGTGGCGGAGCCTAGGATGCTGAGCTTCTTGTTCATCAGCTCCAGCTCCGATTCCGAATCCTTCCACTCGGTGATGTCGATCCCCTGCAGGCAGGCCTTATGGCTCGATTCATCATTTACGCGGAATAGCGTGCAGCGGAACCATTTCATGCGACCTTCCCTGGTCCAGAACTGCAGGTCCAAGGACTTCTGATCGTTGTCTTCCAAGACCGTTCGCACGGCCTCCATCACCTCTGGAAGCCGTTCTTTGTGCACCAACGCCTCCATGGGTCTGCCCTGGAGCTCCGTGGTCCGGAAACCGAGCAACCATTCCGTGCTCGGTCCGACCCCATCCAGAGTGCCCTCCCTTGTCAGCACCAAGGTCAGGCTTTGCTCGCGCAGTCGTATCTGGTCATAATAAATGGCGATGCTGTCTCTGTCCGGGTGTGACATCTTAGGGCCGTTATGTTGATTTGCCTATGACGATAAAAAGGTTGGTCATCCCAATATCAATCCAGGAGCAATGATCGGGCGGACCTTCAGCGGACGACCGAAACGATAATACAACCCCATCCCTTTGCTGGTGCATAACCCGTACCGAACTGGTGTGCATAAGGTGGTCCTATGAAGGAGTTCAACACATTGGATGATTTCGACCTAGGCGGGATGACCGTCATCCTCCGCGTGGACATCAACTGTCCCTTGAGACAGGAGACCATGACCATCGGCGACGACAACCGGATCAAACAGATCATGCCCACCCTGAAGGAGCTGGTGGAGAAGAAGGCCAAAGTGGTCATCATCGCCCACCAGGGTCGCCCTGGTGACTGGGACTATTGCGCCTTGGACCAGCATGCCCAAATCATCACCCAATACCTTGGTCAGGAGGTCCGCTATGTGGACGACCTCTATGGTGACGAGGCTCTTGCCGCCATCCGTAACATGTCGCCCGGCCAGGCCATCATGCTCAAGAACGTCAGGGAGCTGAGCTGCGAGCAGGACAAGAAGAGCATGGACGAGCATTCCCAGGAGGAGCTGGTGCAGCGCCTGGCCTCCGTGGCCGACCTCTATGTCTCCGACGCTTTCGGGGCGGCCCACCGCTCCCATTGCTCCCTGGTCGGGTTCCAGGCGGTGCTGCCCTCGGCCGCTGGCAGGCTTATGGAGAGGGAGCTGAACGCCCTCTGCTCCGTCTTCGAGGAACCATCCCGGCCTTGCGTCTTTATTCTCGGGGGATCGAAGTTCGCCGACTCCATCAAGGTCATTGATCGCATCCTCACCAAGCACATCGCTGATTTCGTCATACTGGTAGGCTTGAGCGCCAACGCGTTCCTCAAGGCCCGGGGCGTGGACCTGGGGCAGGACAGCGAGGAGATCCTAAGCAAGGAGTTCACCTCGGAGAACCTGGCCGCTGCCAAGAATTTGATCCGAGATAAGGGTGAGCGCATCCTCTTGCCATTGGACGTGGCGTTGGACCAGGACGGCGTGCGCCTGGAGCTGCTGGTGGGCGACCTTCCCAACGATTATCCCATCTATGACATCGGCCCCCGGTCCATCGAAAAGTTCTCCAAGGTCATTGCCAACGCTGGCACGGTGTTCATGTCCGGCCCGGCCGGGGTCTTCGAGAGGGAGGAGTTCGCTACCGGGACGAGGGCGCTTCTCCAGGCAGCGGTAGACTCCGGTGCGTATACCGTCATCGGCGGGGGTCACACCGTCTCTGCGGCCGAGCGCTTCGGTCTTTTTTCGCGCATCAGCTACGTCAGCACGGGGGGCGGCGCATTGGAGACCTACCTTTTGGGTCGGACCATGCCCGTGGTGGAGGCGCTCAAGGTCGCCTACAAGAGGGAGCAGGCCAAGAAGTGATCGGACAGATTTTTTTAATCGTTCCTCACCAGATCAGAGCTGGAGGTTCCGCTCCTCTGGATCATCATAATGTTCCACCTCGATGGTCACCCCGAGTTTGATCCCAGCCAACGCAGGCAGGACATGATTCAAAACCTGTTCTGCCGTCGCAGGGAACACATTTCCGCGTGAGCTGACCTTCATCCAGCCATCCTTTTCTCGGTAGTACAGCTCGGTGAAGCTCTTTGTGCATATCCTAATGACGTAGCTCTCATTGGTCAGGATCATGGCGGTTGGTTGGCATCATTTCCTTATGGGAACTTTAATAGTATCGTCAAGCCACGGTATGGCCGGAATGATCGAATCACGCTAGTTATAAAAATGGAATGAGATGAAGGGGTTTGATCACATCTTGGCCATTCTTTCCAATGCCTCTTCGATGCGGGCCACCGGCTGGGTGGTGGCGAAGCGCACGTAGCCTTCGCCGAACTCGCCGAAGCCGACGCCCGGGGTGCAGACGATGCCGGCGTTGAGCATTTTCTCCGCGAACTTCATGGAGGGCATGTCCACACGGAGCCAGAGATAGAACGTCCCCTTGGGCGGGTCGATCTTATAGCCCAAGGCGCGCAGCCCCTTCACCATCACGTTCCTCCTTTCCTGGTAGACCTTGATGTTGTCCATGACCACCTGGGGCCTCTCCGCTCCGTTGTACATCTCCAGCGCCTTGATCATGGCCTTCTGGATGAACATGGGGGCCCCGGAGTCTATCTGGGCCTTCACCTTCTTCAGTCCAGCCACCAACTTGGCGTCCCCCACGGCGAAGCCGATGCGGTAGCCGGTCATGTTGAACGTCTTCGACAATGTTCCGAACTCGATCAGTCGGCCGCCCTGGCAACAGCCCAGGGCCGATGGCGCCACGTAGTCGTCGAACGTCATCTCCGAGTAGGCGTTGTCGTAGCAGAATATGGTGTCCGTCTCCGTGCACCAGGTGGTGGCCCGCCACAGGAATTCCTTGGTGACCACGGCACCGGTGGGGTTGTTGGGATAGTTCAGGTAGAACAGCCTGGCATCGCTTGGCAAGGAGTCCAGGTCCGGCAGGAAGTTCTTCTCCGGCCTTATGGGCACCTTGATCGGGACGGCGTCGCTGAGCAGGGTCCCGCCCTGAGAGTACACCGGGTAGCCAGGGTCGGGGCAGAGCACCTTCTCTCCAGGGTTGACGAACGCCCGGCAGATGTTGGCTATGCCCTCCTTTCCGCCGATGAGAATCACCACCTCCCCGTCCGGGTCCAAGCTCACGTTGAATCGCTTCTTGTACCAATCGGCCACCGCCCTGCGCACCTCCGGCTCGCCGCTGGAAGATGGATAGCGGTGGTTTTCCGGGTCATCCAGCTGCCTCTTGACCTCTTCCACGATGGCCGGAGGCGTCGGCAGGTCCGGGTCCCCGATGCCGAAATCGATGATGTCGATCCCCTCGGCGCGCTTCTTCCGCACCTTCTCCTCAATCTCCACGAACAGATACGGTGGGATCTTCTTCAGTCTGTTTGCGTACTCGAATGATGAAATGTGCTCACTCTCCTGTCAGCTCTCCGCGGAACACTCGCACCGCTGGACCCCGCATGGTCACCGAGCCCAGGTCGGACGCGACAGTGATCCAAAGGCTTCCTCCGGGGAGCCTTACCTCCACCTCTTGGTCGAACGGGACCTTGCCCAGCAATGCCGCCGCCACTGCGGTGGCGCACGCACCGGTGCCGCAGGCCTGGGTCCAACCCGCTCCCCTCTCGAAGACCTTGACCTCCAATAACCCTTTCTTCGATTTAACGAATTCTACGTTGGTCTTGCGCGGGAAGGCAGGGTGCCTCTCGAGAACTGGCCCGAGGCCCAGCACCTCCCGGTCCTCCAGCTCCTGGAAGATGATGAAGTGGGGGTTCCCCATGGAGACCGCCGTGCCGCGCACCTTGACGCCATCGACCTCCAGCTCCCCTTCCAGGAAGCGGCCGTGACAGTTCATGGGCACATCGGAGCAGTCCAGGCGCGGGGCGCCCATCTCCACCTTGACCGTAGTTACCAGTCCGTCCTTGACCGTGCATTGGATGGGCTTGATCCCCGCCAGCGTGTTGATGCTCATGGACTCCTTGCGCACCGATCCGAAGTCATAGAGGTGCTTGGCAACGCAGCGTATGCCGTTGCCGCACATCTCCGCCTCCGAACCGTCCGAGTTCATAACTACCATGCGCGCGTCCGCCGCGTCGTCCCTCTCCACATAGAGGATTCCGTCCGCTCCGATGCCGAAGCGCCGATCGCATAGACCGATGACGAAGTCCGGGTCCTTGCGGGCCCTCCCGTCCATGTTCTCCAGCACTATGAAGTCGTTGCCAAGGCCATGGTATTTCCAGAACCTCACAGCATCAGCCTCGATGGTATCTTCTGGCCCCGGGCCAGGTCATCGACCGTCTCCGCCTCGCGCACCACCTGGGCCTGTCCATCATGGACGAGTACCTCGGCGGGACGGCCGCGGGAATTGTAGGTGGAGCTCATGGCATACCCATAGGCGCCAGTGTCGTACACCACCAACACGTCGCCCTCGGCCAGGCGGGGCAGCTTGCGGTCCTTGGCGATGAAGTCGCCTGACTCGCATATGGGCCCGACCACATCATAGGTGAGCTCCGGCTCGCGCCCGAACTTGTTGGCCACCGCGATGTGGTGGTATGAGCCGTAGAATGCCGGCCTTATCAGGGTGTTGAAGCCGGCGTCCGTGCCAGCGAACCTCTTATCCGGGGTGTCCTTGATGTCGTGCACCCGGGCCAGAAGCACGGTGGAGTCGCAGACCAGGTATCGTCCCGGTTCCAATGCCAGGGTCCTGATGGAGCTGTGCTCCTTCACCCGCGATGTTATGGCATCGGCCAGAAGGTCCACGTCCATCTCATGCTCGCTCGGCTTGTAGGGAATGCCGATGCCACCGCCCAGGTCCAGTACCTCCAGCTTTAGGCCGAGCACGTCCCGGACCTCGTTGGCGATCTCGATCATGACGTCGGTCACCTCGATGAAAGGGCCCACCTCCTGCACCCCCGCCCCTATGTGGCAGTGCAACCCATAGGGTTTGAACCCTAAGGCCAAAGCTTCGGCGTAGGCGTTCACGATGGCGCCTTTGGGGATGCCGAACTTGGTGGTCTTCTTGCCTGTGACGACATGTTGATGGTGGCCCGCCCCCACGTCGGGGTTTACGCGCATGGAGATGCGGTAACCAGGCGCGATCTGGGCCAGGCGACGCAGCTGGGACGGCGAGTCGATGTTGATAGGGACCTTGCGCTGCACAAGCTGGCGCATCTCCTCGTTGGAGACGCTCGTACCCGTGTAAAGTATCCGGTCCGGAGAGTAGCCCGCCTTAAGGGCCAGCTCGGCCTCGCCCAAGCTGACCGCGTCGATGCAGCTCCCCTCCTGCTCCAGCACCCTCATGATGGCCAGGTTGGCGTTGGCCTTGCAGGCGAAATGGATCCGGGTGGGCATGCGCTTGTTGAAGGCGTCGTATATGCGCCGGAAGTTCTCCCTCAATCTGTCCTCCTCGGTCACGTAGATGGGCGTGCCGAAACGGTCGGCCAGGTCCGTGGCCTTCATGCCTCCGATGATCATCTGCTCATTCTCACTCTGGAACTGCCTCATATCTCTCACCTATGTATCTCTCATGCAATAGCTTGACCACTGCCACCGCCCTTTCGTTGCTGACCACGAAGTTCAGGGCCACGTCCGAGGCCCCCTCCGAGATCAGCTCCACGTTGGCGCCCGCCTCGGCGACGGTGGCGAACACCTTGGCGCTCACTCCGCAGGAGCCGAGCATGCCGTCGCCCACCGCGCACACCAGCGATACGCCCTCCTTGACATGAACCTTCTCCACCTCGTCCTTCAGCTCCTTTAGCCGCTCCACCACTTCGGCCACATGCTCCTGGGGGACCACCACCGCCAGGGTGGAGAGCGAGGTCGACACGGCATAAGTGGTCAAGCCGTTGGCCGTGATTGAGTCGAGCAACTTGGATATGAGGCCGGGTTGGTAAGCTATCTCGCCCGAGTAGACCTTGACGATGGACAGGTCCCGCTTGACCGCCACGCTGCGCAGCATGTTCATGGCCGGCGACCTGATCTTATGGATCTTGGTCCCCTTCCCCTCTGGGTTGAAGGTGTTCCTCACCCACACCTGCACGCACTTCTTCCTCGCCGGTTCGATGGTGCGGGGATGCAATACTTTTGCGCCGAAATAGGCCAGTTCAGCGGCCTCGTTGTAGTCCATCTCCTCGAGGGTGATGGCGTTCGCTACGACCCTCGGGTCGGCGGTCATGAACCCATCGACATCGGTCCAGATCTCGATCATATCGGCGTCCAGACCATTGCCGACCACTGAGCCAGAGTAGTCCGAACCGCCCCTTCCGAACGTGAGCGGACGGCCGGTGGCGTCTATGCCATAGAACCCGGTTATGACCGGCGTCCTTCCCCTCCCTAGCAGAGGCAACACCCTGGCCTTGAGATTGACGCTCGTGCTGTAAAGGTCGGCCGTGCCATTGCCCGGGGACCCAGTGGCGACAATGCCCGCCTCCTCCGAGGTCATGGCCACGGCGTCGCACCCCTGGGAACGGAGTATGTGGGCCATGGTGAGCGAGCTCAACCTCTCGCCCCAGCTGGAGACGGTGTCGTAAAGTACCTTCTTCTCATGACCGCGGGGCGCCTGATGATAGGCCCTCAGACGGTCTCGCAGTTCGTCCACCCTTTGCTGCAGCAGCGGAGCGTATCCGGCGAACTCGGCCTCGCCCATGGTGGCCCGGGCGGTCTCCAGGTGCCTCTGCGCCAGTTGGCGCAGCGATGCGTCCGCCTTGTGCTCCGATTCCCGCAATATGCCTATGAGGCCGTTGGTGACCCCGGACATGGCGGAGACGACCACGACCTTGCTGGCCGGTTCACGTTTTATAATGTCGGCGGTCCGTAGCATGGCATCGACCGAGCCTACGCTGGTTCCGCCGAACTTCATGACCTTGATCATATGCCCAGCACCTCGGCCATGCTGTGCACCATGCCGTCCTTGCGGCCTGACACGTAGCGGATGGCCGCTAGGCTGCCCTCGGCGAACGCCTCACGGGAGTGCGCCCTATGCGTGAGCTCGATGCGCTCCTTGTTGCCGGCGAAGACCACGGTGTGTTCGCCGACCACATCGCCCAAGCGGACGGCATGGATGCCTATCTCCCGGCCCCTGGCCCCGACCAGACCCTCCCGTCCGTATACCATCTTGTCCACCTTGGTGGCCTCGGAGATGATCTTGGCGGCCTTGACCGCCGTCCCCGAGGGCGCGTCCTTCTTCTTGTCGTGATGCACCTCGATGATCTCCACCTCATAGTCCGGCAAGGCGCGGGCCAGCTGCTCGCACTGCTTCCAGAATACATTGACCCCGACGCTGAAATTGGCGGTGATTACGGCCGAGGAGCCATGTTTCGCCACCATGCCCTCTATCTCGCGGACGAACGCCTCGTTCAGTCCGGTCGTCCCTATTACGCAATCGACCCCGGTGGGGATGGCCAGCCGCAAGTTGCGCTCAGCTGCCGCTGGCGAGGTGACATCGACATAGACATCGGCGTCCGCCAGCACCTCCACCATCCGGTCCGGGCCGACGGCGCGCACGCCTCCGCCCAGATCCTTTCCGATGTGACCACCTTCCGCCGAGACGATTCCACCTGCCAGCCTCATGTCCTTCTGCCTCTCCACCAGCCCGCACACCAAGGTGCCGAGCTTGCCGGTGGCCCCGGCGACAACCACTTCGATCATGCTATCAGCTCACAGCAGTTTCAGGTCCGCCAAGGTCTTGCGGAGGATCTCCGCGTTGGCGGCCTCCATGTCGCATAGGGGCAATCTGAACACTCCAGAGGGGCGGTGCATCATGCGCATGGCCGTCTTCACCGGTATGGGGTTGGTCTCCAGGAACAGGTTCTTGAAGAGCGGCAACAGTTTGAAGTGCAGCTCCCTGGCCCCCACATAGTCGTTGGAGAGGGCGCGGTGCGTCATCTCTGTCACCCAGCGCGGGGCCACGTTCGATGCCACCGATATGCATCCCTTGGCCCCCAGGGACATCAAGGGCATGGTCAGCGAATCGTCCCCGGAGAGCACATCGAAGTCGGGCGGGACCTCGGCCAGTATCTGCATGATCTGGTCCATGTTGCCGCTGGCCTCTTTGATCCCGACGATGTTGGGTATCTCCGACATCTTCTTGACCGTGAGCGGGGCGATGTTGCTCCCCGTCCGACCGGGAACGTTGTACACTATCAATGGGATGTCCACCGCCTTGGCGATGGCCTCGTAGTGGCGCAGTATGCCCTTCTGGGTGGGCTTATTGTAATATGGTGATATGGATAGAACGGCGTCCACGCCCAGGTCCCTCGCCCCCTTGGTGAGGTGGATGGCCTCGTGGGTGGCGTTGCTGCCCGCTCCGGCGATGACCTTCACCCGCTTCTTGGTGTCCATGACGATCTGGATGACCCGCAGGTGCTCCCTGTGCGTGAGCGTCGCCGACTCCCCGGTGGTGCCGCAGGGCACGATGGCATCGACGCCCTCCCGCTCCTGGAACTCCACCATGTCCTTCAATCCCTCCTCGTCAAGCTCCCCGTTGTCATGGAAAGGGGAGATTATGGCCGTAGCGCATCCTCTTAGCATCTCAGTTCCCTCCAAAATGTTCCTTGAGTATCAATCTGGTCCGGGTGGACTGCACATTGTCGAAGCGCCGGATCTGCTCGATGATATCGTTCAGCTGAGGTGAGGATGTCACGTCGATGATGGCGACGATGTCCTCCTCCCCGGTGACCTCGTACACTTCTGAAACGCCATCGAAACGCGAAATGCGGCTGGCCACGTCAGAGGTGTTGACGTTGACGTCGATCTTCACCTCGATGATGGCCTTGACGTTCTTGCTGCTGGTCTTTATGGTGAAGCTCTGGATGACCCCATCCTCGAACAGCTTCTTCACCCGGCTCCGGATCGTCCCCTCTGAGACGTTCAGCTCGTTGGCTATCTCTACGAAAGGTTTGCGTGAGTCCTTCTTCAGGATGTCGATTATCTTGTCGTCAAGGTGGTCTATCATAACTTCGACCTCCGGAACATGCCCGGATAGGGAAATTTCGTATTAAATGCATTGTAAATCGCACGAATCTATATAAGATTTCCGAAAAATCATTGGTAATTTGTGCAAATACCCAAATTTCTTTACGAAATATGGAAGGGTCCGGTCAGGTGACCTCTTTCACGTACTTCAACCATCTCTTCTCATCCCCGATGTTCTGCATCAGTTGCTCCTTGCGGTATTCATCATGTTGCGTCTGAAGCTCCCTGAGCTCCGCCACCGCTCGCAAGAGCCCGCAGATGTCGTCGAACAGCGAGTCAGCCTGGGCCTCGGTGAGGTCGTTCTGACGCAGGTCCCCCTCCAGTCGTCTCGCCTCCTTCTCCAGGACCTCCGCCAGAGCCCTGGCGGCCTGCAGCTCCTCCAAGGTCACCTCCTCATCGTTGATCATGCGGAACACCGTGTCCCGGAGCCGGACCTTACGGCCCTCGATCTCCCATTCATCAGGGATCATATGGCCTGCCCAGAAGAACAAGGAGTTGATGCTGCCCATGATCTTGGCCCTTTCCTGCGAGGTCAGGCAGCGCGTGCCTTTGTTCGCTGACTCGTGCAGGCAATGGTCATTCTGATCATTCGCCATCTTTCGCCCTCTCGATACCGTTGATAAGAGCACAAAGGGTGCTATTATATCCCACCGGTCGCCTGGACCGCACCCCTGCCCGGACCAGGGACCCGTTGATGGCGTTCACCTCGGTCCTCCTTCCCCTCTCCACGTCCTGCAGCATGCTGGATCGGTTCGCGGCCGTGGCACGGACCATTTCGATTACATCCTGGAAACACAGGTCGCCCTGGTCCAACCCGCCATACGCGATGGCGATGACCATTGATTCGTCGAACACCATCCGGCTCAAGGCGAGCAATCCCTCCGAATCGAGTATGGCGCCGTTCCTCCTTCTCACCAAGGCGGTGATCGGATTGATGGCCGAGTTGATGACCCCCTTTCGCCACACGTCCTTGGCTATGTCGGAGGAGACATCGCACCCGACGCCTGATTCGCTGAACAGATGCCAATACAGGTCGAGGTCCAGCCCTCCCTCTATGGTCCCCATTCGCAATCCTCCAGAACCGGCGTGAACGATATGGCCGGGGCCTTGGTGGGTGACGCCGATGGAGGCCACCCCCAGCACCAGCGGCGAACCGCCACTGTGGGTGGGGAGGTCCAGGACCCTCAACCCGTTCTGGACCACCATAAGCACGGTCCTGTGCCCTAATACGGGGCCAAGGTCCTTCAGAGATGCCTCGAGGTCGAAGCTTTTCACGGTGAGCAGGACCAGGTCGTAACTTTCATCCTCCGGGATATGCTCGAAAGCCTTAGGGCGGACCGTGATATCGGTCAGACCGGTGATGCGCAGGCCCTCCTCCATTATTATCTTAGCATGTTCCCTGCGACCGACCAGGGTCACGTCGTTCCTAGTGGCCAGCATGCCGCCGAGATAACTGCCCACCGCCCCGGCGCCATAGACCAGGACCCTCAATCGCCCGCCTCCCTCCTCGCCCTCTCCGCCGCCCTATGAGCCAATATCAACGGGCTTTGGTCGGCGTCAGAGCAATATCTCCGCACCATCTCCTCCGCGGTGTCCAGCGAAACACGGTGGCCGATGGAGACGTACAGCTTCCTTCTCCCTTCTCCGACCACCCTCCCCCTTTCCACTCCCTTGTACCGTATGGACCCGGGATCGGCGGGATCGATGTCGCCCACCAGGAGGCTCTTCGCCGCCCCGATGGTCGGCACGTCCAGCACCACCCCCATGTGGCTGGCGATCCCTAGACCGCGGGGGTGCAGCACCCCCTGGCCATCCACCAGGAAGAGGGTTTCAGATGAGGAGGAGACCAAGGGCGCCAGTGACGCCAGCTCCCGGAAGCTCAGGTATGAGGGGATGTAAGGGAACTTGACCTGGGACCGGTCCAACCTAATGTCCACCGAACCCGTCTCGATGTCAAGGACGGCCATCGCCGAGAAGGCCTGATCGCCTCGGTAAGCGACGTCCAGTCCCGCCACCTTGCGTAACCGTCCCAGGCGATCCCGTTCCACCACCTGGTGGCTCAACCTCTCCTGTCGCTCCCGCAAATTTCTCAATCCGGGATCGATGTGGAAATCGGAGAACCCGACCTTCGCCAGATCGACCTTGCCATCGCTCATCGGGACGCCTTCCTCTTGCAGGAGGCGCTGCTTGGTGTCGGTGCCCTTGCCCAGGCCGCAGTACCAACCCACCTCCCCTGTACCGTAAACGACACGATGGCACGGGACCTCGATGGGGCGGGGGTTCCTGGCCAGGATGGACCCCACCACGCGGGAGGCGCTCACGTCCCCCATGGCCTTGGCAATGTCCCCATAGGTCGTGACCTTCCCCCGAGGCACCTGGCTGGTGGCCTGGAAGACCAACCATTCGATGTCTGGAAGCTCAATCTCGGGCGCTTTCATGATTTCACCTCAAAATGGCCTTGCCCGCCTTTAATCATTGGTCCGCCGTGCCTTTCGGGACGACCCGCACCATGAAGACCAAGACAGCACTGGAAAGCAACAAAGCGCCGGTCACCACAACGGCCGTGGTCCAGGACCCGCTCATGTCCCGCAATGTCCCGGAGACCACCGGGGCCAGGATGGCCCCTATCTCCGCCACCAGGTTCCACATGCCGAAGGCCTGGCCTTGCATATCCTCTGGTGCCAGGTCGGAGGTGAGGGTCATGTGCACGGTCTGCAAGGCCGCGAAGAGCACGCCGATGAGGAACAACAGGGTTCCGAGCAGGAGCACATCGAACTCGTCGGAACGGACCACCAAGGCCAGGACCAGGACCAAGCCTCCCACTGCCAGGCAAAGAACGACATAGGTGCGTCTCCTCCCCCACCCTACCCGCATGGCCCGGTCTCCCAACCGACCCCCCAAGGGGTAACCGATGAGACCAGCCACACCGAACAGCGAGGCATACACCGCTGCCGATGGCAACCCCATCTCCGCCGATTCGGACACCAGCAGCAAAGCCCAAAAACCGAAGAACCAAAGGGTATAGAGTATGGGAAGGGCGGAGAGGTACATCAGCCATAGGTTGCGGGAACGGAGCACGGGGGCGCTCACCACCTTGAACCGCCAATAGATTACCGTCACCAGGCCTAACGCGGTCAGCAGGATTGCTGCGGCCTGTTCCAGCCCGCCCCATCCTAGCCTAAGGGTGCCTTCGAACGTAGCCATGACCACAACTAGAAGGATGGCAGAGATGAGCAAGAGCCGCGTGGCCGCCTTGAGGAACGACCCCTTCTCCGCCTTCCTCGCCTCCAAGTGTCTCCAGAGCCCAAACGATATCAGCATGGTGGGGATGGAGAAGAGCACGAAAGGCACAGTCCAAGCCGATTCACTGCCAACGTATGGCATCGCCAGCTCGATGATCGGGACGGTGACCAAGGTGGCGACGGTGAGGCCGAGCGCCAGTCCCACGAACACCACCCCCATGGCGAACCCCTTCTCTTCCTTGGGCGTGACCTCGTTGATGATGGCCCGGTCGTTGGAGTAATAGGCGCCCTCCCCCAGCCCGGTCAGGACACGCATGGCCACGAAGCCGAAGAGGGAGCGGGACAGGCCGGAGAGAAGCGTGGCGATACCGGCCCAGGCGGTGCTGATGACCACCATGGTCCTGTGGCCGTAGCGGTCGCCCAGATAGCCCGCGGGGAACTGGGTCAGCATATAGCCGGCGAAGAACATGGACCCGACGATGCCGGCCATGGCGTGCTGCATCGGCACGTCTGCCAAGAAACCGATGTCGTTGGCGATCATCCACGACACCACCGGTCCGGTGATGCTGCGGTCAAGATAGCAGATGAACCAGGCCATGAAGAGCCAAGCCCAGACCTTTCGATAAGGTCTATGCCTCACCGCCGCATCGCTCGGAACTGATGGCGCATCCATGCTCCTGCACCACCATTTCCTGGTTCAAGGGCTGGAAACGGCAAAACAATGCCCTCGGCCCACAATGATATGGACCCTATTAATGGTTGGTGGAGCTCAACGTTTCCCATACTGGTCGTAGTGGAATAGATCCTCCATCGACTTACGTGGCCTGGCCTCCGGGCTCTCATCGGGGTATCCGATCGCCATGCAGACCGTGATCACCTTTCCCTTCGGGACGCCCAAGTGCTCGGACAGCTTCTCTTGGTCGAAGGCTCCGATCCAGCACGACCCAAGACCGAGCTCCAACGCGGCCAGGGACACATGGTCCAAGGCAATGGACACATCGACCCGGGCCCATTTCTGCTGTGGGTCGTCTATCCCGACCAAGAAGAGGTTGCAGTTCTCCAGGAAGGTCTGGTTCTTGCATAACGGTACCAGGTCCCTGATCCTCTTCGGGTCTGTGACCGCCACCATCTCCCAGGGTTGGCGGTTCGCACCCGAAGGGGCAAGCCTGGCCGCTTCAAGCAGCATCTCCAGGTCATCGACGGAAAGTTCTTTCGATCGGTACTTGCGCACGCTCCTCCGCTCATGTATGGCCTCCATCACCTGCATATCATCTCACCAGGGACGATATTGGTAACAGCCAACATATGTGCTTTTCCTGCTCAGCTCTCCTTGCGCTCGTCCTTGATGTGGACCACCCGCTGCGGGAAGGGTATTTCGATCCCATTCTCGGAGAATCTCTTGTATAGCTTCTCCCGGAAGTCCGAAGCGGCCCTCCAGCGGTTGTTGGCATCGTCGATGTCGATGAATATCTTCATGTTGATGGCGGAGTCGGCAAAGTCGTTGAGGCGGATGCGGGGTTGCTTGCTCTTCACCGCGTTAGGGGTATCCATGGCGGCCTCGTACATCTGCTGCTTCACCACCTCGATATCCGAACCATAGGCCACGCCGACCAACACGGCGATGGTCAGCTCCCGGCCTGGACGTACGACGTTGATGATGGGGTCGTTGGCCATCTTGTCGTTCGGCACGACGATGATGTAGTCGTTGGTATTGTCATAGATCTCGGTGGCCCTGAGCCCCAGGTGCGTGATCTCGCCGAATCCGCCGTCGCTGAGCATGATGGTGTCCCCCACCTTGAATGGGCGCTCCACCAGCAGCTGCATGCCAGCAAAGAAGTTGGCCAGCGTGGATTGGGCGGCCAGACCGACCACGATGCCCAGGAAGCCCGCCCCGACCAGCAATACCGTGAGGTCGTAGCCCATGACGCTGAATATGGTCATCAGGGCGATGATGGGGATGACGATCATGCCCAACTTCTCCATTATGGGGATGATGGCGTCGTCCATCTCGGTGTTGGTCCTCTTGGCGTACTGCTTCGCCAAGTAGATGACGACCTCATCGTAGACCTTGTAGGCGATCCAGGCGCCCATCAGCACGAACATTATCTGATAGGTCGTCTCGATGTTGGCGATGACGTCCCCGGGCAGGTCCAGTATCTCGATGGAGCTGACCGTACCGATGAGGACGATGAGCACGAAGACCGGTAGGCGCAGGATGCGCAGCAATATGTCGTCGAGCTCGCTCTCAGTCTTCCTAGTAAGCAGGTGGGCCAAAGGGTCAACGACGAAGTAGAAGATGACCGCGATGCCCACCCAGATCAGCACCGAGAATATGAACGACCAAAGGTTGGTGTCGAAGGGGGGCGGGAAGGGGTTCTCGAACCTCTTCAGGATCAGGTTCTCACCGGTGGTCACGCCGAACATAGAGACGACCTCCAAGCTTACCGTGTCCGAATAGCTCTCCATCTGGCCCGGGTCGTCCATCCTGGTGGAGGTGAAGTTGACCTCGAACTCTGCGTCAAAGGTCTTTACGTTCCGACTGGCGCTGAATGTGACCGTGAAGGTGTAGGACTGGCCCGGGTCGACGGTGGCGAAGTCGTCATCGAAGGAGGCGGTGACGCCATCGTCCTCCGCTGGGGTGACGATGCCCTTGACCAGGAAAGGTGCGGTGCCGTTGTTGAAGATGACATAGCTTATCTTGATGTCCGAATCCCCGCGCAGCTCGGTGGTCCCTGGGTTTATGGGGAATACCGTGACCTCGGCCGCCTGCGATGCCGGCATGACCATCGAAATGAATGCCAGCGACATGAGAAGTGCCACGGCGAACGTGAACGTCCGCCGCGCCCTGAGATCCCTATCCATTGTCATCCTACCTCTGTCTGGGTACGGGGACCGCATTGATGTTCGACATAAAAACATTGCCTTCCCTCTTCATGATTATTCGACCCGGGAACCAGGCGGAAAACCTTTTTATGGGCATCCATGATTCCGAAGCATGGACTGGCTGTCAGTGACCCGGGTGGCGATAGCCCTAGCGTTGCTGACCATGGCGGCCATATCCGATTGGGAGACCCGGACCGCCTCGGACAAGTTCTGGGCGGTCATGGGGGCGGCCGGCCTTGCGCTTCTAGGGGTGCAGATCATCATAGAAGACCTGGACCCGCTTTACCTGCTCATGCTTGTGCCCATAGGCTGGGTCTTCTTCGACATGCTCTGGGACCGCAAGGGTATATTGGAGGAAGGGATTTTCTGGCTCCCTCTGATGTTGTATATCGCCAGCGCCGCTTGCTTGACAGTGCTGGTAGGCCTGTTCTACAACAGTGAGGACCTCTGGGCTTTGTTGAGCATACTGGTCATGTTCGTGGTCTACTACCTGATGTACATATTCGACATCATCAAGGGCGGTGCGGACGCCAAGGCCTTGATCGCGCTCACCGTCCTCATCCCGGTCTATCCGATGGTAGGCGGGTTCCCGCTGGTGCCTGTGCCGGAGGGGATGGCCCAGTTCGTGATGCCTTTCTCCTTGCTGGTGCTGTTCTATGGGGCATTGATCACTTTGGCAATACCTGTCTACTACGTCTTCTACAACCTCTCCAAGGGCGACCGGAAGGTCCCGGCCATGTTCTTCGGGAGGCGCATGGACATCGAGGAGGCGAAGAAGAAGCATGTCTGGCCCATGGAACGGATCGAGGGCCAGGAGGTCTCGGTCTCCTCGGTACCCCAGTCCAACCCGGTGGAGGAGCAGTTCGCCGCCCTGGAGGCCAAGGGCATGAAGACCATCTGGGTGACGCCGAAGATACCCATGCTCATCCCCCTGACCTTCGGTCTGATCATCGCCGTGGTGGTGGGCAACATCGTTTTAGCCCTGGTGTGAGCGCGAACCGACATCGTTCCGCCATTACGCATCTCTCGCATCTAGGTTCCTTCAAGCAGATGGTCCGGGCATGGTCCACCATGATCGCATAAAGTTCCTGGTATCTTTTCGCCTGAGGGGCGATGTAGCCTTCCACGAACGCCTGCACCTGGTCATAGTCATCCGTTGCGAGGATGCCGGTCCGATTCAGCACACGCGAGACATATGCCGCTGCCACGAACTTCGGTCTCCCAGCGGCGAAGAGCAGGATCGAGTCCGCCGTCTCCGGCCCTATCCCAGGGAGGCCCAGCAGCTCGCTCCGTAGGCGATCGGTGCCCTGATCGAGCATGGCCTCCACGCCCCCATGCGCCTCGACTGCGTGCCTGGCCATGGAGATCAAACGACCAGTCT
>JACXTP010000153.1 GCA_016919625.1 Methanomassiliicoccaceae archaeon | reverse complement strand
GCCTTCGATGGGGTGGGTGTGACCAACCCGGCCATCCCGGACGCCAAGGTATGCCCAAATGAGTGCGGTCTGTGCCAGATCCACCTGAGCCACACGTCGTTGGCCAACCTTGACCTGACCAACCGCTGCAATCTCAAATGCCCGATCTGTTTCGCTAACGCCAACCAGGCGGGCTATGTGTTCGAGCCGACCTTCGAGCAGGTCACAGGTATGCTCCAGACCCTCAGGGCGGAGCGGCCGGTTCCCTGTCCGGCAGTCCAATTCTCCGGTGGGGAGCCCACCATCTACCCTCGGTTCGTCGATGCGATCGCCAAGGCCAAAGAGCTGGGGGTCACCCAGATCCAGGTGGCCACCAACGGCATTCGATTCGCTGATGACATCGAGTTCCTCCGTGCTGCCACCAACGCGGGCCTGAACACCATCTATTTACAGTTCGACGGTCTGGACGATAACGTCTACTTGATGGCGAGAGGGAAGAAGCTCCTCGCCACCAAGCTGAAGTGCATCGAGAACGTGCGAGCCATCGACCCCCGTCCATCCATCGTGCTCGTGCCCACGGTAGTCAAGGGAGTGAACAGCGACCAGGTGGGGGAGATATTCCGCTTCGCCTTGAAGAACCGCGACGTGATCCGTGGGATCAATTTCCAACCGGTCGCCTTCACGGGCCGCATCAACCAAGAGGAGCGTGTAAAGCAGCGCTACACGTTGACGGACCTGGCGATAGATCTGGAAGCACAATTGGATGGGCAGATAACCAAAGACGATTGGTACCCCGTACCCTCCGTCGTGCCCATATCGACCCTGGCCTCCGCCTTGCTAGGCGAGGAGAAGGTAGCCTTCACCGCTCACCCACACTGCGGGCTGGCCACCTATCTGTTCGTGAGCGAGGCGGGGGAGGTCGTGCCCCTGACCAAGTTCGTCGATGTGGAACCGCTGTTCAAGGAACTTTATGACATTTCCGTCAAGGCGGAGAAGTCAAAGGTGAAGTTCCCCTCCAAACTAAAGGCGTACAACGCCCTGAAAAGGAACATCCATGAGGATCGTATGCCCAAAGGATTGGACCTGAAAATGTTCCTCGAGCTGCTTGGCTCCGTTATGGGCGATTCCACCAAGAAGTCTGTGGCCAAGTTCTCCTGGAATATGATGTTCATCGGAGGCATGCACTTCCAGGACGACTACAACTATGACATCGAGAGGGTGAAGCGTTGCTGCATCCACTACGCTGTCCCGGACGGGAGGATCATTCCCTTCTGCGCCTATAACGGTGGTCCGACCTACCGTACCGAGGTAGAGAAGAAGTTCGCCATCCCATTGGAGGAGTGGCGCAAGAGGCATGGTACCGAGTACACCTGAGGAGGAGAGCTCATGATAGTGAATGTCGAGAAATGCATGCATTGCGGCGCCTGCGTTGGTTCCTGCCCCCAGAACGCCATCTACCTGAACGATGTGGTCCTGGAGTTCACTGACGACTGCAACTGCTGTGGCCGTTGTGTGAGAGCCTGCCCCGTGGGTGCCCTGAAGCTCGAGGTGAAGAAATGAAGCTCAAGTACGACGTAGTGGTGGTCGGTGCCGGTCCCGCTGGGAGTCTGACCGCCAGACACGCAGCGGAAGGTGGTGCCACTGTCCTGATGATCGAGAAAAAGCCGGAGATCGGTGCACCGCTTCGCTGCGCCGAGGGCGTCAGTAAGGAGGGCCTTAAGAAGGTCGGGATCAAAGCGGACAGGAGCTGGATCTCAGCGGACGTTTCCGGAGCAAGGATAGTCTCGCCCGGTGGTAAGGTATTACAGATCGATGAGAAGCAGGCAGGCAACGAGGTTGGTGTGGTGCTGGAGAGGCATCGTTTCGACAAGGCCATGGCCGCCGATGCCGCTCGGGCCGGGGCGGAGATCATGCTGCGCACCTCCGCTGTGGACGTCATCAAGAAGAAAGGGAAGGTCACAGGTATAAAGGCCAGGTCATATGGTGAACCGTTGACCGTAGAGGCTGGATGCGTGGTCTGCGCCGATGGTTTCGAATCCCAGGTAGCCAGATGGGCAGGGATCGACACCAGTCTGAAGGCGGGCGACATCACCACCTGCTTCCAGTACCGCATGGTCGACATCAAGCATGACCCAGAGTTCTGCGAATTCATAATCGGCTCCATGGCCCCAGGAGGCTACGTCTGGATATTCCCTAAGGGCGACGACACCGCCAACGTCGGCATCGGCGTTTTGCTGTCCAAGCTCAAGAAGCCCGGCGAGGTCAAGACCTACCTGGACAAGTTCATCGCTAAGGATGACCGCCTCAAATGCGGCCAGCCGGTGGAGGCGATCGCTGGGGGAGTCTCTGTGTGCGCACCCCTGGATAAGTGCATCGGGGACGGCTTTCTGCTGGTCGGGGATGCGGCTCGGGTCATCGACCCCATCACCGGAGGCGGGATCGTCAACGGCATGATAACCGGTATGCACGCCGGAAAGGTCCTGGCAAAATGCGTCGAGAGCAATGACTTCTCCGAGGCAGCACTGCAAGATTACGAGACATTGTGGCGTGACGACCTGGAGAACAAGCTGTGGCGCAACTGGATGGCTAAGGAGAAGTTCCTCACCCTGCCCGACAAGACCCTGGATAGCGTCATCGACACTCTGAACGAGGTCGGGGTGGAGAGGGTGACTGTCTACAACCTGCTCAAGGCCATCAGGGACCGGCACCCAGACCTGGTGAAGGAGTTCGAGGAGTTCCTCTAAACCTCCACCCTAAATCATTTCCTTTCTCACTCCAGGCACGCCAGTGTGCACGATGAACGGCGTGCCTCCCTTGTTCTTAATCCCTTCGGCGACCTGCTCTGGCTTATCGGTCAAGGCTATCATGCTACCTCCCCCTCCTGACCCAGTGAGCTTGGCCCCATAGGAGTGGGGCAGGGCCGCCTCCACCAACTTATCTAACGCCTGGCAGGAGACCCCGAGGATGGCGAGAAGTTTGTGATCCCGGGTCATCAGCTCTCCCAGACCGACCATGTTCTGATCGCGGAGGCACTTTAGTCCATCAACGGTGAGCGATCCGATCTCCTCCACCACCTCCCGGGCGAAGCTGCTGTGGTCCACATATCGCTTCACCTTCGCCACCTGTGGGCCGGTCGGGGAGGAGATGCCGGTGAATCCCACCACCAGGGTCATGCGGGGCACAGAGCAATGGTGGATGTACCATTCCCTCACGTCGCGGGAGATGTGCCAGAGCAGATCTGCGCCTGGCCTTGTGTCGATAAGGATGCCCTCCCCATGTGTAGCGGTGGAGGTGTCGATGGGGCTGGCACGCCCCTGGACCTCTGACTCCACCTCGAAGGCATGGCGGGCGATGCTCTCCTGAGATATCTCGTTCCCTGATATGGACATCAGGGCGGCAAGCGTGGCTGTGGTCACGGCGGCCGAGGAACCAAGACCGGAACCTGATGGGAACGCGGAGCTGGTCTCCAGTTCCAGTGCACCCCCATTCCACAGATGTTTGATGCTATGAGTGATATAAGGATGGGTCCTCTCCGACAAAGGGTGACCGTTAAGGCTGCTGCGGTGACCCATCCGCATGCGCAACTGCAACCTGAGGTCGATGGCAAGGGATATGGCCGGCTGACCGAAGACGACGGCGTGTTCGCCTAGAAGGATCACCTTTCCCGGTGCCGACGTCATTATCGTGCCCATACCTCCGCTGTGCCCAGGAAAGGTGAGGTCATGCGACCGATTTAATCCTAAAGGTCGTAACGTTCCGCCACATCGGCGATGGCTTCGTTGGGGGACTTGCCCCCGAGGTCCTTACGCTCCTTGTTCCACCATATCTCCTCGAACGCCGACAGGGCTTCCTGCAGCTCGATCTCGTCCTCGAAGGTGTCGCCCTTCTCTGTAACGAAATCCTCCTTGAACTTCTGCAGCAAGTCCAGGTCGTTCTCGCGGTTGACCATGGTTATGCAGAGGAAGTCGTCGATGTTCTCCGCCAATATCTCACCCACATCGGCCGGGACTATGTCCATGACCATATCCAGGAGGGCGTTGCTCAAGGTAAGGAAGAGCATCTCCTTCTTGTTGTCCTCGGGGGCTGCCTCCTCCTCGATGACCTGGTTCAGACCTTCGTACCAGATGTCTCTGAGCACGTAGGAGCGCATCGGGTTCTTCATGATTGGGTCGTGCTCGTGCTCTCCCTCGCATCCGCAGGAACAGCTCTCATCGACCAACTCTACTATCTCCTCTGGCTCGACCTCGACGACCTTCTTCGGTTTGGGCTCGGCCTTAGTTTTCTTGGGGGCGCTCTTCCCTTTTTTCGCCTTTGTCTTAGCAGTTGCCATGAATGTGACCTTCCACGACCGCAATGACGCGGTCGCTGGACTCGCATTGCAGCATTTACTATAAAATGCCTCGTCGCCAGGCTCCGTGTGAATCGATGAACGCGGCCGATCGGACCCCTTACTTCTTTTTCCTCCTCATCGCGAACAATAGGGCGAGGACCGCGGCTATGGCAAGCACACCGAGGCCAAGGAACAGCAGCATGTTGTTCCCCTCATTGTTATCAGAGTCGGAGCTCTGAGGGATTATGACCGCCGATTCGGTGGGGTCACCTTCCTCTCCTGACCCCATTGAGGATACCTTGTAACTGTATTCTTGTCCATTAGTCACGTTTTCATCATTGTAGGTGGTGCCAGTAACTGTAGCGATAAGCTCCCACGCACCTTGCCCGCTCTTACGATAAACGTTGTATCCGGTCACGGATGATGCGTTCTCACTTGGGGCCTGCCATGTCAGCAACACCGTTCCGTCCCCAGGGGTAGCGACCAATCCAGTTGGAGGGCCGGGGACAATCGCGGGCGTCTCCTCCGGCATCGCTGCGACCTCCGTGCTATTAGGGCTCCAACCTAAAGAGCTCTGAGCGGCCACTGTGTACACATAGGTGACATCGTTGCTGACGTCGGTGTCATTGAAAGCCAGCTCCAGTCCGGACCAGACCTCCGTATCATCGCGGAACAGATGATAGATTAAGTTCCCCTCACTGATGTAGCCTGGCATGGACCAGCTTAGCAAGATCCATCCATCACCTGGAACTGCGGTCAGTCCCAAAGGCGCCGAGGGCGGTCCCTGGGGAGTTACGGTTATCGCCTCTGAGAAGGCACTTGTGCCAACGGAGTTATTGGCCGATATCACATAGAGATAGGTCTGGCCATTGATCAGGCCGATATCGACGAATGATAGGTCCGATCCATTGTAGACCTCCATCCCATCCCGGAACAGATGATAGAGAAGCTGTCCTGGGCCAGAATAATTTACCGCGTTCCAGCTCAATTGAGTCTCCCCATTTCCCATAGTACCGGCAAGACCCCAAGGGGTATCCGGGACTCCGAACGACATGGCGGTGATCGCGCTGCTGTTGGGGCCCCAACCTACGGCATTGAGTGCGGCAACAGTGTAGGTGTGAAGCACTCCCTTCTGCAAATTGTCATCGACGAATCCGATCTCGGTCCCACTGTACACAACCGTCCCGTCCCGGAAGAGGTAGAAGGTCAACGTACCAGAACCAACCTGTTCGGGAGAGATCCATGTTATTTGGACGAATCCGTTCCCTTCGGTCGCCGCCAGCCCCCTAGGAGCAGTAGGTACGACTATCCCAGGCGTGGCCTGCACCAAGGTGCTGTTTGGACCCCACCCTATGGAATTCTGTGCCGCGACCTTGTAGGTGTATGCGACATCATTCGTCACTTCGGCATCGGAGTGGGCCAATGAGCTTCCGTTCCATATCAGGACGTCATTTCGGAACAGATGGTAGGTGATAGTGCCTGGGCCAACGTATGAGGGTGCCTCCCACGATATGTCCACAACCCCATCCCCCGCTATTGCAATGAGGCCTAACGGCACGGATGGTTCGCTCGCGGGAGTGGTTGAGACCTCGTTGGAAAGGGCTCCCTCGCCCACTCCGTTGACCGCGCTCACCTTATAGAAGTAAGTTTGTCCATTCGTAAGGCCGTTGTCGGTATACGTGAGGATGACACCCAGGTCGGTGAGCTTCAACTCCGCTCCCGCCTCGGTGCCACGGTATATCACATAACCTGTGATGTCCGCACCACCGTCGTCAGGGCTGGTCCAGATCAGGACCACCTGACCATCGCTTGGCGTTGCTGATGTGATGACCGGTGCTGTCGGAACGGTCTCAGGAGTGGCTGAGACCTCTGCAGAGGCCGCACCCTCGCCTCGGTCGTTCTGGGCCGTCACCACATAATAATATATTTGGCCATTGGTGAGCCCAACGTCATTATAAAGCAACAAGTCCCCAAGCTCGGCGATAAGACTGAGATCTCCCGAGGATGTGCCTCTGTAGACGTGGTAGCCAGTGATGTCATCGCCACCATCTTCGCTTGGTGCTGACCAGGTCAGGGAGACCTTCCCATCGTCAGCGACCGCCCCCAATCCCAATGGAGCGGAGGGCACGGTGACCGGCGTGGCAGATACCTCGTTGGAATATGCGCCCTCCCCGGCAGAATTCTTAGCTGTGACCTTATAGTAATATTCTTGACCGTTGGAAAGACCAGTATCGTTATATGTCAGAACGTTCCCAAGGTCCATCAACCACGTCTCACTTCCAGCAGTTGTTCCACGATATAGGGCGAAGCCAGTTATCGTAGACCCTCCGTTATTGGGACTTGTCCATACCAATTCGACCTGACCGTCTCCTGGTATGGCAGATGATATCGTCGGGGCAGATGGGATCGTCCTTGGAGCGGCCCATGCCTCATTGGAGGATTGACCTTCACCTATCGCATTGACTGCCCGCACGTAGTAATAATAGGTCTGGCCATTCGTCAACCCTGTGTCTGTGAAGCTAAGGACGTTGCCTAGCGTGGTACGGAGTATCTCCGATCCTGAGGTTGAACCGCGATAAACCTTGTATGCGGTTATGTCCTCGCCCCCATCATTCATCGGAGCATCCCAAGTGAGGGAGACCTGACCATTTCCAGGTGTGGCCACTAAGTTCTGAGGAGAGGAGGGGGCGGTTATCGGCTTTACTGGAACACCGCTCACTTCGTTGGAAGCTGGGCTAAGACCTCTGACGTTCTTGGCTTTCACCACATAATGGTAGGTCTGGCCGTTCAGAACGCTGGTGTCGTTATATGCCAATGTGTTCCCGATCTCGATCAAGAGCGTCTCTCCTCCGGAGGTGGCACCCCTCCAGACCTGGTAGTTGGTGATGGCCGCTCCACCGTTGTTCGAGGGGGCGCTCCAGTCCAAGGCGACGAAGGCATCTCCAGATATGGCATGGAGGGCTTGAGGGGCGCTCGGAACTGCCGATGGGGTGGCATTCAGCTCGTTGGACATCTCGCCGTCCCCAAGTGCGCTCACGGCTCTGACCTTATAATAATAGATCTGACCATTTGTCAGGCCAGTATCGTTGAAGGTCAGAACAGTCCCAAGTGTTGTCAATAGTGACTCTCCGCCAGCTGTCGTACCCCGGTATAGTTTGTAACCGGTGACACTGGACCCGCCATTATCGGTTGGCGTTGTCCATGAAAGGACGTTGTGTTGGTCACCTGAGGTCGCTGACAATAGTGTGGGCGCCAATGGGACGGATGACTGAGCCACGTAACAGAGGTCGCTGGTGGTGCTGTTGTAGTAGCTGATGCAGACCTTACCACTCGACTTCACACCAATGGAGCTGTATGTACCGACCGACCCATCACCGATTACGGTCAATGGTGAGGACCAGTACGTGCCGGTCTTTTCGACCATCATCAGGTCATTGTTCAATATGTCATAATATGAGATGTATGGCTTATCATTGGGATCAAGGGCTATGGATGTGTACCACCCCACCTGGCCAAAGTCCGGGTAATCACGATCGAAATCGAATTCGTTAGCGCCCTTCGCATTGGTGGCGTAGCTTAGTTTTTGACAGGAGTAACAACAATAGCTGATATGGACCTTATCGTTGGAATCCATGACCAGGGAAGTATACCTACCCATGTCGGATGTGGTCGCGTCGAGCACATTCCAGTTCCAGGTCCCTCCGATGTTCGAGGTATATTTCAGATTCTTATATCCGCCAGTCCCAGATTCGTTGTAATAGGCGATATGGACATAGCTGGAGGAATCGACCCCGATAGCAGTATACGATCCGACATTCCCAGTGGAATCGACGGTAGTGATCGCCCAGCTGCCGGCCATGTTATTGGCATATTTTAGGTCCTTGTTCGTCAGATCGTAATAGCTGATGTGAACCTTATCGTTGTTATCCACATCTATGGAAGTGTGGCTCCCGACATTGTCAGCACTGCTGTCCACGGTGGAAATAGCCCAACTGCCCCCGGCATTGGTCGCATATTTCAGGTTGGAATTGGTGCTATCGAAGTAGCTGATATGGACCTTATCGTGGGAATCAATGGCAAGGGAGCAGTACATCCCGACCTCTCCACCCTCATCTAGGGTCACGCTTGCCCAAGAGCCTCCGGAATTAGTCGCATATTTAAGCGCCGTATTTGTCTGGTCGTAATAGCTGATATGTGCTTTGTCCATAGAATCCACTTCCATGGAGGAATACATGCCGACCAACCCTGAGGAATCGGGTGTTTCCAATATCCAACCAGGTGCTGGAGCTGCCTCCACATTTTCCAATGGAATGATCATAACCGCGGCCATCAATGTGGCAAGCGCTAACAGGCAAACTACTACTACTTTGAGAATCGGATCCTTCCGTGCCATACCGATTTCCTCCCCAGATGCAATAGTTTTGGAATGGTATTTAATAGAGAGGTGATTTCTCAATCCTGATAAAAATTCCAATTTCAGAATTCATAATCTTAAATAGGAATTATTGCCATCGGTGTTTAATCCCCATCTATCAATGGAAATGGAGGAGTTACAATTGACTAATGAACAACCCGTAAAACCAGCGCCACAACAACCTCAACAGATCAAGATAACACCTGAGATGTTGAACGCGAACAACTACCCTAAGGCCGCCCTGTTCCTGTCCGCTTTTGGTGGCATGTTGATGTTCTTCGAGGGACTAGCCGCGATCTTTTTTAGGTCGCTCTATTTTGGTATCAACGAGGATCTTTGGGCCGGACTGTCCTGGGTTCTGATCGGTATCATCCTTCTGTTCATCGGTTCGATCATTGCCGGTGCTGGCATGACCCTACTGTTGAAACCGGAGCTCCGCAAGACAGCTGGGGCCAGCATCATCATCTTCTCGATCATCGGACTGCTGTTCGGTGGCGGATGGATCCTGGGATCGGTATTGGGTATCGTCGGAGGTCTTTTGGCCATCATATGGAAGCCAAGGCCGGACCAGATGCCTGCTGAGAAACCAGCGGTTTAAAATCTCTTTTTTCTTTTTTTTCCTAACCGATGCTTATGAGATCGGTTGGGACGATTCTTATTTACAAAAATGAGGTGAAATGGTGCGAAGGGCCGGATTTGAACCGGCGAACCTCTGCAGGAACAGATCTTGAGTCTGTCGCCTTTGACCTGGCTTGGCTACCCTCGCAAAGTGAAACTTCGTAAAAGCGGATTCATTATAAATATTTGCGGTGAAGGGCCGGATTCACTGGACCATCGTTGGTCACATCTTCCTGGTGGTGATCTCGCACTTTCCGTTCCGCACCAGCAAGGTGTGCTCGGCCTGGCTGACCACTGCCCCGTTCCTCTCCTTCAATATCGAATAGGATGAGATCGCTCCATGGCGGAGCAGTAGCTTCAGATGATGCGCGGCCTCGTTCGAGAATGCGTCGCACCACCTCTCGCAGAATGGTAGGGTACCAAAGTACTGGCGAATGTCCTCCAGCATCTTCGCGGCCTTCTCGTCCTTTATCGGACGGTCCCGGATCACCCTGTAGATGTTACCGGGCTTTCCGTTGTTCACCACCCCGTTCCCGTTGGTGGCGAAAGGCTCCACCGCGATGACCATGTCGTTCCTAATCCAGGCCAGAGTATCATCGTCGATGTTCGGGATGGAGAGCCCGGCATGCAGGTTGTATCGCTTCATCTCGTGACCGTGCAGGTTGCTGACAGGCCGATACCCAGATTCAAGAATGGACCGTTTCACGGTCCCTCCGATGGCCCTTACCGGTGTGCCGTCCCCGATCATCTCCACCGCCATCATGAGGGCTCTGTGTGAGGCTTCGATCAATCCCTGCCAGTTCCGACTCCCTACCTCCACCGTCGCCGCCGTGTCACCGATGTAACCATCGACGTGCGCGCCTACGTCCACCTTGACCACATCGCCTGGTTCGAAAACGGTCTTGTCGTCGTTGTTCGGCGAGAAATGGGCTGCGACCTCGTTGATGCTGATATTTACTGGGAAGGCAGGTTTGGCGCCCTTCTCCATGATGTAGGCCTCCACCTCGTTCGCCAGAGAAGCTAACGTCTTTCCAGGGACGACCAGGTTGATCCCCAGTTCCCTGGCCTCACCGGCGATCGATCCAGCCTTGCGCACACAATCCAGGGCGTGCTCATCCATGCAGAACAGCCTCGACCTCGCTGATCGGAATGGCCCCTGGCCGGATCACCTCCACCTCTCCCTCC
This sequence comes from Methanomassiliicoccaceae archaeon, assembly GCA_016919625.1. Lineage (GTDB taxonomy): Archaea > Thermoplasmatota > Thermoplasmata > Methanomassiliicoccales > UBA472 > JACXTP01. The sequence continues at coordinate 3,374 of JACXTP010000153.1, read as the reverse complement.
ATCAACTGGACGATGGTGGACGGTTTACCATACTTGGTCGGCCCGCAGTCCACATATATGCTGGCACCTTCCCCAAGGTCTTTGATGGCCAGCTGGACATCGTAGGGGTTGGGGTGGGAGTGCAGGTTGGCGCTCGTGGAAATGATCGGCCCGAACTCCTCGATGAGACGAAGCGCGAAAGGATGATCGGGCATTCGGATGCCGACTTCGTTAGAAGCGGCGGTGACTATATCCGGCACGAGCGCCTTCTTCTGGAGGAGCAGGGTCAATGGCCCAGGTAAGAACTTATCGATCAGTTTTCGTGCCCGGTTGTCAAGCACTGCCAGTTCTTCCAACATGCGCACATTGCTGACCGCAATGCTCAAGGGCATGTCGAAAGGCCTCTTCTTGGCCATGAAAACATGTTTAACCGCGGCCTCATCGAAGGGGTCTGCACCTAGACCGTAGAGCGTCTCGGTGGGATAGACCACTAACTTACCGGAGTTAAGCTCGGAGATGATGTGCTCCAAGGTCTCATCTGACATGTCGCATTTCTTGCAGTTGTTGGCGTTGCACTTGATGATCTCCAATTACAATTCCCCCGATACGTTCGGCGATTTCGGTACTTCGGATAATATATGGTAAGCATCTTGGATGGTCTCAGTGGCGTTCCCGATGGTGGTCGGTCCATGACCAGGATACAGGTCCTGTGGTTGTTGCATGAGCAGACCCCGGATCGAAGATTTTAGTTCCCGGCGGTTACCGGTGGGAAGGTCCCAACGACCCACGCCCCCGACGAATACTGTGTCGCCTGAGATTAGGAAGCGCTTTCGCCTCTCGTACAGACAGATACTGCCCGCCGTATGCCCCGGCGTGTGCAACACAGTCAGCTCATACTCGCCTGTGCTGATGGTGTCGTCCTCGGCTATCCTCGTGACCTTGATGGGTTTGAGTTTGGCTCCGAAGGCATTGGCGGCAGTGCTCTCGATGTCGCCCTTCTCCACGCTTTCGGCATCGTCCTCGTGTATGAGCACTTCAGCGTTGAACTTGGACGAGAGGTCCGCCGCTCCCCCGACATGGTCGAAATGACGATGGGTGAGGATTATCCTCTCGATCGGTCTTTCGAGCTGGAGCTTCTCGATGCGGTCCAGGACCTTTCGCAGATGCATGCCTGTCCCGGCATCGATTAAGACCGGATGTGGGCCAGTTACCACATACAAATTGCAGTCATAGCCCGTGCCAGCAATGCTGAGGACCGACATCAAAGATTCCGAAGATTGTCCACTTATATAAACATTAATGTGAATACATTTGCCCACTGTCTGAAGTAACTGGATAAGGCTGGTGGGTGGAAAGACAGCAATCATAATTACAGACCTGCTGCCATTGGGCCTTGGAGGAGATGGACCTTCTAGAGAGCGAGGGTAAAGCAATCCTTCGGCAACGCGGCATCGATGTACCACGAGGCTTTGAATGCCTCAACTTAGAGCAACTCAGAGAATGCCTAGCTCAGGTGGATTTCCCGGTGATGATCAAAGCCCAGGTCCTGGCCGGGGGCCGGGGAAAGGCTGGTGGGATCGTCAAAGTTGACGACCCCGGTTCTGGGCTGAGAGAGGGTCAAAGGATATTGGGGCTGAGGATAAATGGAAAACCAGTGCAATCTTTGCTGGTCGAGCAGGTGATCCAGGCGGAAAGGGAACTCTACCTCAGCATCTCCTATGACCCACTGTCCGGTATGCCATTGTTAATGGTAGGTTCGGGGGGCGGCATCGATGTGGAGGATGCAGAGACCGATAGTTTCCTGAGCCAGAAGGTCGACCCATGCCATGGGCTGGCTGAGCATCAGAAGGGGGTTGCGTTAAAATTCCTCGGATTGCAGGCAGATGTTGAGAGGTCGAAAGAGCTATTTGGCCCCCTCTGGAGTACCTTCTGGGACCTGGACCTCGAGCTATTGGAGATCAACCCTTTGATGTTGACACCATCAGGCGAACTGGCCGTGGCCGATGTGAAGATGCGCTTCAATGATGATTCGGTCTTCAGACATCCCGATCTCGGCCTAGACCTGGATAGGGAGCGGTCTCCCTTCGAAAGGGAGGCGAGGAGATTGGGTTTTACCGGGGTGGAGATGACAGGACCGGTGGCCGTTTTGGCCAATGGGGCCGGGCTGTCCATGTCGGTGATGGATTCGCTTGCCGAGTATGGGTTAAAGGCTGGCGCCTTCCTCGACCTAAGCGGCACGGATGACCCGTCTCGCATCGCCGAGGCGGTCAAATTGCTGCTGGACCGTCAACTGTTGCCCCATATCCGAGGCGTGCTCATATGCGTATTCGGGGGCATAACCCGCTGCGACACAGTGGCCAAGGGGGTGCTCATAGGCATATCCGAACGGCCTGATTTTCCGGTCATTGTCCGATTCAGGGGGATAATGGAGACGGAGGGCATCGATCTGCTAAAGCGCGAGGGGATGCTCGCATGGCGTGACATCGATGAGGCCTGTCGTTCCTTGGCACAAAGGCTGGTGGGACAATGATATGGGGGTTGGAACGAAACGCTCGGGTCGTGGTGCAAGGGATCACGGGGCACCAGGGGCGGTTCCATGCACAGCAAATGCTGGAGTTTGGGACCAACGTGGTGGCCGGTGTGTCGCCGGGGAAGGGGGGTTCCGAGGTCTCTGGAGTTCCCGTATATGATTCGATGGCTGAGGCAGTATTATCGCGGGGGCCTTCCACATCGGTTTTGTTCGTCCCCGCCCCTCACTGTCTGGACGCAGTGGTGGAGGCGGTCGACTCCGGCATAACGAACTTGGTGGTGATCACCGAACACGTTCCGATCAGGGATGCCTCGTACATGAAGAGATATGCCTCCCTGAGGGGGGCACGACTATTGGGGCCTAATTGTCCAGGTATCTGCATCCCAGGCTCAATCAAGCTGGGGATCATGCCGAACCCGATATTCGCCGTAGGAGAAGTGGCAGTAGTGTCCCGATCTGGCACTTTGACCTATGAGGTCGTCCAACATTTGACGGAAGGAGGATTGGGCCAGTCCGTCTGTATAGGTGTTGGCGGCGACCCCGTAAATGGCACTTCGTTGAAGGATGTGCTACTTGAGCTGAGGCATGATGGGGTCACGAGATCGGTGGTGTTGATCGGCGAGATCGGAGGGACCGCCGAACAGGAGGCGGCAATGGTGTTACAAGACCTGACCATGCCTGTGGTCGCCTATCTGGCCGGTCGAACCGCTCCTATTGGGAAGCGAATGGGCCATGCCGGTGCAATTATTTCGAAACGATCGGGGACATACGATGAAAAGCGGCAGATCCTCAGCGAGAAGGGGGCCATCGTTTGCGAGAGTTTGGGTGATGTGGCGGCTACGGTCCGAAAATCTCTAACCAGATG
>JACXTP010000152.1 GCA_016919625.1 Methanomassiliicoccaceae archaeon | reverse complement strand
TCGGCCACCTCGCCGATCTCGGTGCGCTGCAGGTTCCGGACCTCTGTGGCATATCGCTCACATGATGTGCAGATTATCGAAAGGGTGGAGACCAGCTCGGCGTAACGGTCCCGGCAGACGATCTGGGTCGCCGCCTCCTCTGCTCCAAGCCCCAGTCCGGACATGACCTTGTCCTGAAGCTCTATGATGTTAGTGCCGAGCGCGGCGCCAGTGCCGATTGCCCCCGACATCTTCCCTACACAGACCCGCTCGCGCATCTGCCTCAGGCGCTCCAGGTGCCGGATGACCTCGCTTAGGAAGCCTGCGACCTTGAAACCAAAAGTGGTCGGTATGGCGAACTGCCCGTGCGTCCTACCGATCATCATGGTGTCCCGGTGCCTCTCCGCCAGGTCCGCCAGGGTCCTGATGAGCTTCAGCAGGTCCTGCTCCAGCAGGTCCAAACCTTGCTTGATCTGTATCGCCGTGGCGGTGTCGATGATATCATTCGACGTCGCCCCCAAATGAACGTATTTACCCGCGTCCCCACATTGCTCCGACAGGGCTTTGACCATGGCCATGACATCGTGTTTCGTTTCAGCCTCTATCTCCTTGACGCGGTCATTGGAGACGTACTTGAGGTCGGCCTTGCGGTCGATCTCCCTAGCCGCTGCCTTCGGGACGGTCCCCAGGTCAGCGTGGGCCTTTGCCAATGCGGCCTCCACCCGAAGCTGGGTCTGGAGCCTGTTCTCCTCTGAGAATATCTCCTTGATCTCTTTACGCCCGTAACGGTAATCCAATGGGCAAAGAAGCATGAGCGTACACTCCGGTGTAAGGTAAGGGCCATAGGCCTGCCTGATATAATAGCTTGTGTCCGTTCCGCATCGTTTTTCTATTTTCCGAACCTAGCGGCCAGCATGCCATTCCCAGGCAGGGTGCGAAGGACGATTGAGAACCATCCAGAAATTAATTTATATAATGTTTCTGCTTCGATGGTACGATCAATTTGGCAGACAAGGTCAACACTGGCAGGATACCCCGCGAGATTTTGGATTTCTTCCGTTCCCCCGGGGGCCACTCACTCATCATCAAAGGGGATGCAGGTACAGGAAAGACCACCTTGGCTCTGCAATTGATAGAGGAGCTTGCCACCGAGCAGCCCGAATATTACCTTTCCATGCGCGTCTCTGATGAAGCGCTGTTCAGGCAGTTCCCCTGGTTAAGGGAAAAGGCCAGAAGGAACGAGATACTCAAGGCGGGGAAGGCCTTCCTGCGTCGCACCGTTCCACCGGAGCGCGATGAGCTGGATGCCAAGCGCCGGGAGGAGATGAGGGTCACCAAGGACCTGCTCCAGGCTCTGACGGACGAACCGGCATCTCCCACCGTGGTCCGCACCGAGCTTCGCAAGCTGGAGGGACAGATCGAAGCGGGGGAGATATCCTCCGATGATGACGATCTTGAGCTTTGCACCGAGGATGGCTCGATCGTCCTGGAGATGGGCACCATGCTGCCAGAGTTGGAACTGGCCTACGACATAGTGGAGAACAACCTCCCCACCAAGTCGCTCATAGTGCTGGACAGTATCGAGGCATTGTCGGAGAACTATGGCATTCCGGCGCAGCGCATCGTTACGACGTTGCAAAGGGACCTGGTGGAACACTCAAACACCAACATCGCCTACGTCCTGGAGACCTCCGGGAAGTCCCTATTGGACTACCTGGGCGACGGCATAATATCCATGGTCAACGAGGCCCGTTCCGGTCGCCGCCTGCGCATGCTCGTCATCGAGAAGATGCGCGGCGCAAGCGTGCAGCGCTGGAAATATCTCTTCACTTTGCAGGACGGCAGGTTGCGCGTGTTCGAGCACGACTCCTACGATGACATTGCACTGCCGACCAAGCACGAGCCGGTTCCAGAGAGCGGCCCTGGGCACATCTCCCTGGGCTTTGCGGCGTTGGACAAGGTCATGGGTGGGGCGCCGCGCAGTGGTCTGCTCCTCCTCGAGATCGGCGATAACGTCCCGCAGGACATGGTGCGTTGGTTCGAGACCAACTTGGTGCTCGATCAGCTCTCCAAGCGCCGGGGCTTGGTCTGGTTCCCACAACACTCCCTCGATTACGCTCACCTCGACAAACAGATCCGCGGAATGGTGGGACTGGACCGTCCTTCCGATTACCTTAGCGTCTTGGACACCGGAAAGCAGAGCGGACAGGAGGCTGCCTTCGTCCGCGTCATCGAGGGCGAGGACGCCATGCATGACCTGCGTTGGGACCAGATGCGCTATCAGCTCAGCGGCGCGAAGGGACCGTACGTCGGCATCCTGGGTTTCGATGCCATAGAGGACACCTATGGGCGCAACGCCATGCCTCGGGTGATGCCGTTCATCGACTCCATGCGCCGCGGGCAGAACGTCATCGTGGCGGAGGCGACGTCCATATCCGCCTCGCTGTCGCAGCTATCCCACCAGGCCAAGATGCACCTGAAACTGGAGAGCATCGATGGTACGGTGCTCATCTGCGGACAGAAACCGTTCACCGCCTACTACCACATGGAAAGGCGTTTGGACGGCGGCGTCCTAAAGCCCGTCCTGGTGCCGCTCCTTTGAGCCCCCAGACGGTCTGATTTATCATTTATTATTATCAAGGCTGATTCTCAGCCAGGTAGCTTTATTTTAATATGTTCCGCTCACCAATTATGGAAATGATTACCAGGGATCAGGTCATCTCCAAGTTACTTGCCGATGAATATGGCGGGAAGATCCTGAGCGTAACCTTCAACAACGCACTTCCCGTCCAGGAGATAAGCAAGGCTTGTGACATCCCCATCGCCGTCGCCTACCGGCGCGTGCTGATGATGGAGGAGGTCGGACTATTGAACGCCGTTTTCGTCGACGAGAAGAAGAGGGGCCGAAAGGTGAAGTACTATAAATGCAACGTCAGCACCATACGGTTCTCATTCAACGAGGGAAAGTTCTCCATCGAAGTGGATTGGCTGCTCAGTGGCACGCCACCTGAAATGAGCATACCTTGATCCCTAAAGTGCCTGTCGGCCACATGGCCGGTTAAATCGATTTAATATTGGAAGGCCATTCGGTCCTGTCGAGGTGGAACCCATACCGGACATGCTAGCGGTCTCACAGCTGCTCACGGACCCCTATGCCGTCAAGATCCTGGTTGCGACGGTAAGATGCCCGAAGTGCGCTCAGGACATCTCAGACCAGTATGGCATCCCCATCGCCGCCTGTTATCGCCGAATCCGCGACCTGGAACAGTTCGGCCTGATCGCCTGCACGGAACGCAAGCTCTCCCGACAGGGCAAGCGGGTCAATTATTACGTCTCATTGGTCAAGACCGCCCACGTCTACTACGAGGAGGGCAAGCTCAAGGTCAAGTTCGAGATGAAGGACGGTTCCTACAACACTAGGAACGACAACTGGCATGACATCGAGCTGCGCAAGGACCAGCAGCCACAGCCGGAAAAGGACGATGGGTCGGACAAGGAAGACGATGGCCTTTAATTCCTGGCAATGGCCCATTCTTTGGTTCAGCTATCGATAATCTTATAAACGGGATGTATTATGTCGAAGCCGCTTTAATTGTGAGCCTGCTGAGTGTGAACGTTATGACCGAGCTTTTAGATGACCTCGAACAAAAGCGCGCAATGAACAATGCCGAGGCGGAGAAGCACAAGCGTCTCCGTGACGACCTAAATGACAAGACCAAGGAATGGGTCCAAAAGCGCGATGAGCTGAACGGCGAGGTCCGCAAGCTGGTCGATGAGGCCGCGAAGCACCGCGAGGAGCGGGACAAGTTGAACGTCGAGGTCCGGGCCGCCAAGGTCGCCCGTGACGAGATGAACAACAAGGTCAACGAGCTGTCCAAGAAGGTCACCGAGCTTAAGAAGGTGAACCAGCCCAAGGAAGGTGTCCAGCAGATCCCCGTGGTCAAGCTGCGCAAGGACCTGAAGCAATTGGAGTTCTCCTATCAGACCCAGTCCTGGGGCATCGAGAACCGGGACAAGGAGAAGGAGCTGGTTGAGAAGATCAAGCAGCTGGACAAGGAGATCAAGGAGCGGGAGAAGAGCCTGGAGCAGAACGCCGAGGTCAAAAATGCCATACGCGATCTGCGCGAGGCCAAGGACGCTGCCGAGGCGGAACACAGGCGCGTGGGCGAGCTGGCCGAGAGGGCCCAGACCGAGCACGACACCATGATCCAGCTCTACGAGAAGGCGGACACGATGCGCAAGGAGGCCGACAAGGCCCAGGAGAACTTCCTGGAGAACAAGGCCAAGGCCGACGATGAGCACCGCAAGCACATCGAGAACATCCGCCAAGTGCACGATTACGATAAGATCATCACCGGGCTGAGGCAGAAGGCGAAGAAGGCCAAGAAGAAGAAGGACGACACTGTCGCCCAGAAAGAGGCCGACGACATCTTCGAAAAGTTCAGGAAGGGCGAGAAGCTCAGCACCGAGGACCTGATGGCCTTGCCAAAATCTAGTTATCAATAAATTGGACCTTCACCGGTCCAGCTCTTATTTTATTTTTATCAATAATATTAGTCCCTCACTTTTTCATCGTAACATGACGGAATTAAATTGAGAAAAAGTATATATATCTTCAAAAATATAGTAGATATCGGGAAGGTCTGGGCTAGTTTTCAGAGTGCATCCCATCCCTTCTGATCAGGCTAGCCCTTCCCAAC
>JACXTP010000014.1 GCA_016919625.1 Methanomassiliicoccaceae archaeon | reverse complement strand
GACACTTTACGAACTTGTTGTACGAAGGTTCCTAGCCACTGTCGCCCCTCCGGCCCGCTCTGAAAGCCGCCAGGCGGTGGTGGATGTCGCCGGCGAGAAGTTCACGGCCAAGGGCTACAAGCTACTGTTCCTAGGCTGGAGGAAATATTACCCCTATATCCGAGTCACGGAGAGCGAGATCCCGGCCATGAAGGTCGGGGAAAGGACAGATGTGATCAAAGTGGAGATGGAACGTCTGGAGACCAGGCCTCCCCAGCGCTACACCCAAGGTACCTTGCTCCAAGAGATGGAGAAGCTGAAACTTGGCACCAAGTCCACCAGGCATGAGATCATCCAGAAGCTATACGACCGAAAATACGCTATCGGAAATGACCTGGTACCCACAGAGAGCGGCATCGCTGTGGTGGAGGCGTTGGAGAGCCACGCCAAGATCGTCACGGAGAGCAAGATGACCGCCCACCTCGAGATGGACATGGACGAGATCGCCAATGGCAAGTCCACCATGAAGGAGACACTGGAGGAGTCACAGGACATGCTATCCGATGTGCTTGAGGTCATGGAGAAGCACAAGAAGCAGATCGGTGACGACATCCGTAAAGCCTTGGCCGAGCAGAACAACCTCGGCATATGCGCCTCCTGTGGAGGCGACCTGCGAATCGTCCGGACCCGCAAGGGCTCGGAGTTCATAGGTTGTTCCAACTACCCCCAGTGCGAAGTGACGTTCAGAAAGCCCACTGGCGCCCTGGTCCAACCTACGGAGGGCAAATGCGAGGTCTGTCAACTGCCTATGATAAAGGTCATACGCAAGGGCAACCCTCTGAAGATAATATGCATCGACCCGGATTGCGAGACCAACAAGGGCAGGGACGTGGTAGGTCCATGCCCGGAATGCGGCAAGGACCTCAAAGTGCTCCACTCCCGCGCTGGAAAGCGCTTCCTCGGTTGCTCCGGCTACCCGGATTGTAAGCGTACCTATCCATTGCCCCAGTTCGGGACGGTTTTCCCGACCGGAGACCTATGCCAGGAATGCAAGGCGCCCCTGTTCGGAATGAAAGGAAAGGGGGCTTGGACATTCTGCCCCAACCTGGACTGTAAGAGCAACGAGAAGCTCAAAGCGGCCAAGAAGGCGAAGCCAACAAAGGTGGAAGGCGAGGGGGAAGAGGGAGCACCGAAGGCCGCGAAGAAGGCATCGGCGAAGAAGACCGGGACAAAGGCCGCTGCAAAGAAGCCCGCGGTTAAGAGTAAGACGGTTAAAAAACCGGCAACCAAGAAGGCTGCCATCAAGAAGAAAACTGCCGAGACGACCTAATCCTCCTTAACTGATCTGGATGGGTCTTCTGTCGGTATCGCAACCGTCTTTATCGATGTCCTCGATGACCACTTTGGCATTTCCGAAGGCCTCAGGTGCCCGATTGACCACTATGCTTTCGAGGATCTGTTTCTCCAGACCATATTGGAGGATGTTGATCACAAGGTCCAAGTGGGCCGATTTTCTTTCCAAAGCGCCACTGCAGCGCACCTTGCCGTCATGGGTGGTCACACTACAAGCCAGATAGTGTTCCGGCTCGATCTCTGCAATACATTTGACATGCCCGATGAGGCGGGTGCCGGCCTCCACGCAATCCAAAGTTATGCGGGTCATGAGCTTGGAGACCATATCAGTCATGACCTCGGGCGTCTGAGCGGTCGCAAAGGCGACGTGCACATTGGAAGCGTGGGCAGAGAAGTCCTCGGCCATCATATCAGTTCACCATCGCTTCCACCACGGGGTCTAGGTTGATCTTCTCCGTGGCAGAGGTGACTATCACCGTCTTCTCGATCCCTAACGCCTGGAGGCTCCTCTTGACCTCATCCACCGCTTCTGGTGTCGCCTCGTCCACCTTGTTGATGAGGATTATGTCTGCCGCATTGAGTTGGTTCTTCAACGGGTTGGTGAGCGCCTTCAGGATCAATTGGAAGCGCACCGCGTCCACCACCACCACGATCTTGATCTTCCCCAACGGCCCTTTATAGAGCTTCATCGTGTCGCGGATGTTGGCTGGATCGGCGATGCCGGTCGGTTCTACGATGACCAGGTCGGGGCGGAACTTCTCCGCGACGGTGCGGACCGTCTCCAAGAAATCGGAGCCAAGAGTGCAGCAGATGCAACCGCTAGGCATCTCAGTGACCGAAAGGCCGTACTTCTCCATGACCTTGCCATCGATCCCGATCTTGCCGAAGTCATTGACGATGATGACCACCTTCTTCTTGGTCACCTCAATGATACGGCCCACCGTCGCAAGGACCATGGTGGTCTTGCCTGAGCCTAGGAATCCAGATATCACCAGCATATCCATGATGTTTCCACCGGATAGTTCGTGCTATCCAGCGGCGCATATATAAAATTAGACGATGGAAACGACGGCCAGGCTGTCACCTGGCGCCGTTATGCATCAATGTCCCGTCCTTATGGTCCATCTTCCTGAATGCCAAAGAATTCCAGGTCCAGCTCTGCCTTCTCCAAGGCGATCCTGGCGGTGCGGCAACGGCGGCACTCCACCGATTTCCCCAGGTTCCGCTTGGTGCGGACGACGTTACGATCGGTCTCGACTACCGCCCCGCACTTACACAGTGTCCTCACTGTTGGCGCTGGACTGAACGTCATATAATTGTCCTTCTCCAGGACGTGACGCCCCAACGGGGCGACATCAGCCATGCTGGCCTTCTGCACGGACATCATGTCCGTCTCGGCCTGTAATCGGAACGTATCAGTGTTCCGGAACATGGCTTGCGCTGAATGATTATCAACCAATGCATCCCTCCCCACTCGAAAGAAAAGCTGAGAACGATGTTTTTGACCGTCCTAGATGGGAAGCCCTCTTTCTGAGCAATGAGACTATTGCTTAGTACATTTTAAACGTTTCGTATGGATGAGGTTTTATCTGTCCAGATGCATGATTTTGTACTAGTTTAAATAATTAAAATACTTTGAAGACTCAAGCACTATTAAGGGTTCACAAAGGTATTTATCGAAGACTAATTTAGCCCCTAGGAATCTCCGAAATTGGTGGACCGCGTTATTCTTCCTTTATCGACGCGAAAGACGCCACAGTCAAGGTCTTTCCGACCCCAGGTATCATACGGAGCTTGTCGATGACCAGCGATCCGATGCCCTCCATGGATCTTCCCCTGACCTTGATCAAAATGTCGTGCTCGCCGGAGATGAGGTGGACCTCCTGGACGCCATCTAGTCCAGCGATCTTGCCGGCAAGCTCCCTTTGTGAGACATCGTTGTTCGGCAAGAAGGATATGAGGATGAAGGCGGTAACCGGTTCCCCCAACTGCGAGTAATCTGGCACCACCGTGAAACCTTTGATTATGCCTTTTTCCATCATGCGCTTGATGCGCTCGTGCACCGTGGCCCGGGGTATGTTCAGGTCCTTGGCGATAGCCTTGGTGCTTCGCCGCGCGTCCTTCTGCAGCTCCGTCAAAATGGCGCGGTCCTTATCATCGAGCATAGTGGTCAGACCTCCTTCCCTGATAATAAATCCATTTGACCCCGCACCGGTGCTCCGTCCAGCTCCACATCGACCGGAACCCCGTTCCTAACGCTTGCGGTGACGATGCAGAAGTCCTCGAACATGTCACGGCATTTCTCCAACACCGTTGGGTCTGAGACCTCCGGGAACAGTCTGACCTTGATGTGGGTGATACGGAATCTCCCCATATCGTTCCGTGCCAGCGTGGTGTACACTTCCGCTCGCAACGAGAACATCTCCGCTCGATGGCGCTTCACACAATAGGTCAGGCTGGCACAGAGACAGTTGCCGACCGCCGCCGCCAAGAACTTTCCGGCATTAGGATAGTCCCCTGTGCCGAGAGGCTTAGGCTCGTCCATGTAGAAATCACCGGCCTTCTCGTTATCGAAATGGATGCGGAACTTGTACCCTTCCACCAGTTCGATCTTGGTCTTGAAGTCGCCCTCTTCCATTTCATCACAGCTCCAGGGATTTGGTCTGATCCATGACGCGATCACGGATGGCCTCGGTGGGCTCCTCCTTTTTGACGCGTTTTCCATTGGATAGTATCTTGACCTCGGCCAAGCCCATGCGTTCGCCGCAACGGGTGCACTTGGGCGGGTTCTTCTTGGAGGTTGATATCCCATAGCTGAGGCATCTGTCGCAACGGAAAGTGAACTTCCTACCACTCAACTTGCCTCGCTTGGCCACTGGACGCCCTTCCTTCTCCACGATGTCCATGGAGAAGTCGATTGTGGGTGCGTTGCTGATGCTGGTGCCTATACCGAAGCCGTCGACGCCTGCTTCGACCAGCTCTTTCAGGTTCCCTTCGGACAATCCACCGGAAACGAAGATCTTGACGTGATGGTAGCCGCGAAGGTCCATCTCCCAACGCACCTCGCGGACGATCTCGGGCAAGGATCCCCGCCTTGAACCGGGCGTGTCCAACCTTACCGCGTAAAGGTCCTTGACGTTCTCACAGGCGATGATGGCCTCCACCTTCTCATCGTAATAGGTATCCACTAGCGCCACTCGCCTGACCTTGCCATCCACCACCGCGTCGAAGGCCTGGAAGGCGGATTTTTGATCCCCCATCATGACCACCAAGGAATGGGGCATGGTACCGCTCGGCTCCTGACCGATCGTTTCCGCACCGAGGATCGAGGAGACGGAGTCACAACCACCGATGAAGGAGGCTCGATCGATGACCGGTGCCAGGGAGGGATGCATACGCCTAACCCCGAATGACATCACCGTCCGACCACATGATGCCAACTTGCATCGGGCCGCCATGGTGGCCACGCCAGAGCTGAAGCAGATGAAACCGAGAGCAGGCGATTCCATCTCGCAGTACTGCCCGTAAGGCCCCTCGATCCTCAGGACCGGGGTGCGAAGTCCGTCCTGGGTGCGGGGCTTGAAGACGGTACCCTCTGGCAGACCGTACAGATCGATTTTCCGCCCTTCCAGGAGGCGGATCAGCTCTTCAGTGCCGCAGAGCACCCCCCAGCCCCACTTTTCAGGCAGACCTCCCACGGTGAACTCGGAGACCGTGTCCAGGTCCAAAAAACCTTTGGAACGGAGGACCTCCACGGTCCTCTCGAAATAGATGTCAGTGGTCCTGCCAGAGGCTATGTCCTCATCGGATGCGGCAAAGAACTTGGGCAAACGTGCTCCTCCCTAACTTGGAAGGGGCAATAGCGTGCCCGGTTATGAATTGTGTGCAATCACTCACAGCTTGATAAGGTTGCCCTGGACCAGTTTCCTGGATGAGAATGAGGCCTTTCCCAAGAACTTGGCCTTTTCGCCAAGGTCCTCCTCGATGCGCAAGAGGCGGTTGTACTTGGCGGTTCGCTCCGAGCGCGCTGGTGCCCCGGTCTTGATCTGACCGCACTCCAAGGCCACCGCGATGTCCGCGATGCAAGTGTCCTCGCTCTCGCCAGAGCGGTGACTGACCATGACGTTGTAGCCGGATTCAAAGGACAGTTCAGCGGCGAACATAGCCTCAGTGACCGTCCCTATCTGGTTGACCTTGAGCAAGGTGGCGTTCGCCGCCCCGGCCTGGACCGCCGTTCGGATGCGCTTGGGGTTGGTGACCAGCAGGTCGTCTCCCACGATCTGCACCTTCTTACCCACTTTCTTTGTTAGATCGGCGAAGCTTTCGAACGCCTCCTCTTCGAAAGGGTCCTCCAGGCTGATTATGGGGTAATCCGTTACCAGGGCGGACCAGTAGTCCACCATCTCGGATGGACTGAGGCGCTTCCCATCGATGTCATATTTGCCTTTGGAATAGAACTCGCTCGCCGCCGGGTCCATGGCCAGGAAGATGTCCTTGCCCGGAGCGTATCCGGCGGCATCGATGGCCTTCAGCAGCATGTCCAGCGCGTCCCGGGAGGTGTCGATCGGGGGGGCGAAGCCGCCCTCATCGCCGACATTGATGGCGCCTGCCCCGAAGTTCTTCTTCAGGACCGCCTTGAGGTGATGGTAGACCTCCACCCCCATACCCAAGGCCTCGGAGAAACTGGCCGCTCCACAGGGCGAAATCATGAACTCCTGAGGTCGAAGATTCCCTCCAGCGTGCTTGCCTCCATTGATGACGTTCATCATAGGCACAGGCAGGACGGTGCTATTGGCGCATAGGAAGTCGTGCAGCTCCATGTCGTCGGCCATGGCACCAGCTCTGGCGGAGGCAAAGGAGACCGCTGTGGTGGCATTGCCACCAAGATTGGCTTTGTTGGGCGTGCCATCGAGCTCGATCATGGCCATATCGATGTCCTCCAGACGGCGTACGTCCATACCCCTCAGGCGCTTGTCCACCAAGGTCCTGACGTTCTCTACCGCCTTCCCCACCCCCTTGCCAAGGTAGCGATCGTCGCCGTCCCGAAGCTCCATGGCCTCATGGGTGCCGGTGGAGGCGCCTGAAGGAGCGATGGCGGAGGCTTTGATAGATGCTGTGTGAATCTCCGCCTCGATGGTGGGGTTGCCCCTGGAGTCGAGGACCTGGCGGGCCCAAACCTTGGTGATCTTGTAACCTGTCATGTCCAGCACGAACCTGAGATGACCAGGAATCCCCTCCCATTAGATAAACTCATTTGGAGGGCTTGGCATCCTCGGTGGTGTCGATGATCTCCATGTTCCGCTCAAGCAAGGCCAGCTCCCTGACGCTAAGGGTTCGTGGGTCGACCGAGACGATGAGGCGGGACTTGTTCTCCATGACCGCCTCGGTGACGTGGTGGATCATGCGAAGAACCTTCTCGAAATCGTTGTTGACTATCAGGAACTCCACTCCATCGATGAGGACAACCGAGTCGCCTGACTTCTCCACGAAACGGATGATGGTGTCGCTGAGGATGCCTATGTTTGTGGGGTTGATATAGACCTTGCCAAGCTGATTGCTGAGCCAAATGATCGGCGTCTTGTCCAATTCCCATTCCTTTCTTATGGTGGAAGGGTGCTGCCTCGTCACGCACAGCCCTTGGATGTTGTGGGTGACCTGGTCCACGAACACCTCGAATGACTTCCTCGGTTTTGTCTCCCGCACCAAATATGCAAAGCCCTTGTGGAGGTCGTACATCTTCGCCGATTGCCTAGCATTCTCCATTCCCGACTCAGGATTTGGGGCGGGTACAGGTTTGGGCGCGGGCGGGGCCTTGCCGAAGAACTTGGAGAACGCCCCTGGCTTCTTGACCTGAGGTTCGGGTTCCACCGGAGGAGCGATCTCCACCTCTGGTCCGATGACCGGCTCGTCCAATACCTCATGCAACCTTGCTTCCAGGGCTTCGTTGGTAAATGGTTTGCGGACATACCCGGAGACCACGTCCT
>JACXTP010000151.1 GCA_016919625.1 Methanomassiliicoccaceae archaeon | reverse complement strand
GAAGGCAGCAAAGAAAGACAAGGCCAAAATTGTGGTCAGCAAGGGCGGGCCCTTGCTTGTGTCAGGCAACGTGCCTTTGAGCGTCCAGAGGATAGTACTCGAAGATGAGGTACCGTATGCTTGGGAGGAGGACCTGGTCTTTGACACCCCTGAGAGCTACACCCTTTGTCGCTGTGGGGCCTCTCATAACAAACCTGCCTGCGATGGGTCCCACACCAAGAACCGATGGGACCCCGAGGAAAGGGCTAGCCGAGAACCATTCATCGATAGGGCCGAGGCTACGGAGGGACCGGACCTGGCATTGAGCGACGCGGACGACCTTTGCTCCTACGCGCGGTTCTGTCACAGAGGGGAGGGCATCTGGGACCTTACTGAGGGGTCCGACGACCAGGAGAAGCGTAAGATGGCCATCGAGATCGCCGGCAATTGCCCCTCTGGCCGTTTGGTGGTTTGGGACACAAAACTGGTCAAGCAGATCGAGCCCAAGTTCAAACCCTCGATCGCCGTCACCGACGACGAACTGGTAGGGACGACCGGACCATTGTGGGTAAGGGGAGGCATACCGGTCATATCCTCAGACGGGTATCAATACGAGGTCCGCAACCGCGTGACGTTGTGCCGTTGCGGCCGATCCGAATCCAAACCATTCTGTGATGGTAGCCATCTCGAGGAGGCCAACGAAAGGGAGGACCGCGAGGAGAAGCCCCGATCCTGAGCCGAATGAAAACCCGCTATACCTTTCCCAATTCCTTCTCCAACCGGTCAGCGATGCTGCCCAGGACCTTCACCCGGGCATAGCATTTATCATTGGATGGGACCACAAACCAGGGAGCGGCCTTGGTGTCAGTCCGGACCAGCATGTCGTTCACGGCCTGCACGTACTGGTCCCACTTATCCCGGTTGCGCCAGTCCTCATCGGTTATCTTCCATTGCTTCCTAGGGTTCTCTTGGCGTTCTTGGAAACGCTTCATCTGGGTATCCTTGTCGATGTGGAGCCAGAACTTCATGACGATCGAGCCCTCATCGTCCAGATGTTTCTCCATGTCGTTGATCTCATGGTAGGCCCGCTTCCATTCCGGCTCTGACGCGAACCCTTCCACGCGCTCGACCAGAACCCTTCCGTACCAGGAGCGGTCGAACAATATGGTCCGCCCTTTCTTCGGCATATCGCGGTAGAAACGCCATAACCAGTGATGCTTGCGCTCCACCTCGTTCGGCGGTCCAACTGGCGCCACCTGGTAGGCCCTTGGGTTCAATGGGTTGGTGAGGCGCAGGATGATGCCGCCCTTTCCAGAGGCATCCCAGCCCTCCATCACCAGAACCAGGGCCCTGTCGGAATTGTAAAGTTTACATTGGAGCTTGCGGATCCTTTCCTGAAGCCTGTCCAACTGGTCCTTGTAGATGTCGACCGGGCAGATCTGGCCTAGGTCCACCTGTTCCAGCCTCACCATGCCGTTCCCAAGGGACTCGGGCAACAGGCTCGCCCCACCTATCCTTCGAACCGTAGGGTTTTCGACCACCGGCCGCAGGTTGGTGCTTATCGCCTCCAATATCTTGAGGTTGACCTCCACCTCGTCCTCCGCCTTGATCACGTACCAGGGAGCGAAACCGAAGTCCGATCCCTGCGTCACCTTCTGCCAAATGTTCTGGGCTTGGTCGAAGTGCTCCAGCAGCTCGTCGCCGTTCACGTGGTCGACACGCTTCTTGCAAAAATCCTCCGCCTCCTTCTCAAAGACCTTGCGCAGATCCTTCTTCTCCAGATTGAGGAAGAACTTGAGGAAGACCGTGCCATCCTGAGCATGCTGCTCCTCCATGGTGCGTATGGCCCAAAGCCTCCGGTCCAGAAGTTCCTTGTTGGCATGTTTGAAGTTCTCGTACACGGTCCAAAAGTACCAGGAGCGGTCGAATATGCTAACGCGCCCGGCGGGCGGCATGCGGCAATAGTAGCGCCAAAGGAACGGCCTTGCCTTATCGTCCTTGGTCGGTTCGGCCATATAATGGAGGTCGAAGCCCCTTGGGTCCAGTGAATGGATCAGGTTGTTGATATGTTCTGCTCGTCCCCAGATGTCCCAGCCCTCGAAGACAATAACCAATGGTATGTTGGACGCGCGAGCCTGGCGCTGCAGACCGCCCACCTGAAAGTGGAGCTGTTCCAACGCCTCTTTCCTGCTCTTGCCGTTTCCATTTCCGTTCTTGCCGTTGCCCATAGTCGGTCCTAGCAAACCTTAAAAAATATCCGATGAGCGTTATATATATTGCG
The DNA here is from genome assembly GCA_016919625.1 of Methanomassiliicoccaceae archaeon. Lineage (GTDB taxonomy): Archaea > Thermoplasmatota > Thermoplasmata > Methanomassiliicoccales > UBA472 > JACXTP01. The sequence goes on along the minus strand of JACXTP010000151.1, from coordinate 14,321 downwards.
AGACGATTGGCCAGTATCGATAGCGATAATAATTATGTGAATGGCAAAGATACAAAATCAATTAAAAGATGAATGGTTGGAGGCAGACCACGGAAGTCTCCCCTGGGCGGAGGGCACCTGTCATATGCTCATATTGCTGTCTGGCAGGGTTTTTATATCAAACGCTATCATCCAACAGCGATTAGACCATGGGCGAGGAAGAGCTTTATCAGGCCATTTTCAAGAGGAAGTCGGTTAGGAACTATGAGAAGGTTCAGCTGGATGCAGTGACTCTATTGGAAATAGACGCTTTCCTGAAGACGATCACACCAATGATGCCCGGAATCCAAACCGAGATTAGGATCATCGACAGTTCCAAGGTCAAGGGGATGTTCAAGGTCGACGCACCTCACTTCCTAGCGTTCTTCTCCGAAGAAAGGGAGGGCCATCTGACCAATGCTGGGTTCATGCTCCAACAGGTCGACCTCCACCTCTCCTCCTTGGGCATCGGTAGTTGTTGGCAGGGCGGTCCCAAGCCCGCGAAGGAGGTAGTTGGTCCGCCCGGTCTCGAGTTCATCATAGCATTGGCGTTCGGCAAACCGGCCCAGGGACATCAGAGGAGCGATACGTCTGAGTTCAAGCGGGACCCTTTGGCCAAGATCACATCTTTTCAGGGGTCGGACCCATATCTGGAAGCGGCCCGTCTGGCACCATCGGCGATGAACAACCAACCGTGGTACTTCATTAAAAATGATGGCACGATCGATGTTTTTAGCGCCAAGTCACTCATGCTCGATAAGATGAACCATATTAGCAGCGGGATCGCGCTGTGCCACCTCTGGTTGGCAGCACTTCATGATGGAAAGAAGATCGAATTCATCAATAAGGGAAATGCCGACATTAGATCCCTGAAGGGGTATTCGTATGTCATCAGCCTAACTATGGTATGATACGACCAATCTGCTCCATCATTTGAAGTCAGATCGAACAATCTCACCAACGGCTCTCTATTACTAGAACGTAAGAGCAAGAAGTCTTCATTTATTCGAACTGATGAGTCTAGCGGTTCCCGAACATCCCTGAACATTGGGGATTTCCCATCCCCGTAAAAAACCTGAGGGGGCCATTTCTACTATGGCCCCCCTGAAAAATATTAAGTATGTTCGTCGACCTTCCTTTCGATCTTTTTTCCTTCTTGTTTAATGTCCCTACCGAGTTCTTTGGCGCCGTCCTTTATATCGCCGGCCCCTTTCTTCGCCCCGGTCTGAACATCCTCGATTACCTCGTGGATATCCTGCTTGGTTTTCTCTTTCATTTCATTCACCTCCGAATCTTTCATTTTGTAGTCTGAGGATCATTGGCATATCCCGTTGCAAAAGGCGCCTGGAACCTGCCAACATTCTCTCTGATTCTACCGTATGCCTCTTCTGCAAGGGGAGTTGGTAACTTGCCCAGCTCTAATGACTCCCCCTTACCTTTGAGCGTTAATTTAATGGTCGATCGTATCAGATCCTTGTCCATTGCTACCCCCACAATGTCTGAATAACTGTAATCTGTGTAATCCTTCTTCAAACCAAGAGCGTGGGGGTGGCGAAGAATTACCCGTTCGTTCGTGACGACCATCGAGTCGATGCTTATCTGTGGATGGTAGATCTTCTCCTTGACGTATAATTCGACCTTTTCGTTCGGACCTAGTAAGTTCTTTATGTCATCCGGTGTTTCCATAATAATCAACTGATTTCTATTAGCAATAGTAGCTGTTTCACAAGTGTTAGACAGCTGGATTTAAAGGTATGCATTTAAGATGAAGGTGACCAAGGCAGGTCCAATCCCTTTAAACATGAACATCAGACAAACTAGTGGCTGGTTCAAAATCCTCTATTGGAAGCGCGACAAATTGAAGGAAGGGAAATTAATCCTTAGACCTTTTTTTATGGATAATTTTTATGACATCAACCTAACAACTTTAGAATCGCCACCGCGAAAGTCTCTACTTTATTTTGCCATCCATCTTCCAACGGCCCCTTCATTCCGTTTACGGTAAGGCTGAGCGGGTCGACCGCTTTGGTCATTCCAACCTCCCTCAGATCCTCCTCCATGGCGTACAAGACCTTGCCCGAGTTCTTCTCCGGCCCCCCCTTCTCTAGCATATGAGTGACTGAAAGGGCGTACCTACCACTCTTGTGCGGGAACTTCTTCATGAATTTGTTCATCTTTCCAGGCAGCCCACCTATATGTGTGGACGAGGAGAAGACATAGATATCGGACAAAGGCACCTGTTCTGGTCCAGTTTCGTCCACGTCGAACAGAATTACCTCATGTCCCTTCGCTTTCAGGAACGTGCTGAGTTGCTCCATCGCCGTCTTGTTGTTGCCATACTTGGTGAGATAGGAGATGCTGATCCTTGACATAGTGAAATCATAGCATCGAGAGTTGATATTATTTTTTCCTGCCTGAGCAGACTAACCTCTTGAATGGTGGTCAAGGACGAACAAGTTGTACATAATCTCACCCCTCTCTCAAAGGGATCGAAAGAGACCTTATCATTCAGCATCACACGGCAATCCAGCCATCTGTGTCTCAAAAAGCAGGATTTCCCCTTCATAGATCCTGATCACGACCGTGTGTGCCTCACCCACCGACCCCACCTCCTCCCCAGTGCAACTATAGGCGTTCGCTTCCAGATATGCTCCTGGGTGAGAGGCCATGATATCCTCCATCTCATCGGTAGGGACGAAACCCTCTGGTACATAGAAACGCTTGGATGGTTGTTTTCCTCGAGACATCGTATCAGCTATGGCATGTATGAGGTATAAGAGACATTTCAGGCACGAAACTGAGAGCGTTCAGGGCGTTCTCCAAATCCTTGCCCATCTCTTCAACCAGCCGAGAAATGGCACATGTTTGTTGGCCTTTTCATAGACCAATAGTTTACCATCTCTTTCCATCCATTTTTTGGGGCGCCCCTCGATGGCCGCTTGTTCGATGATCATCCGCATCTCCCTAGAATAGTACTCCTTTCCTAGCGGAGTGCCCCTGGTCTGATTCGACATGCCCCTCCTTAATCTTTCCTCGATTTCTGCATTAGGGATCATTTTTCCACCAAAGCAATCATGTTCGTTCGATGCAGTGAACTTTCTACCGGCCTACGCCGGTCCTATTGATCCGGGGACCTATTTTTTTGAAGAGTCCCTGGACTCCATCCGGGCCGGCCCACGCCGGTGGAAAAAATAAATGTCGATACCTACAATAGCACATTATGACTCTCTGTGAAGCGAAATTGGATGTCACCATGAACTCATCCTTTTGTGAGATAACTAGGGAGCACCCAGACTCTAGGATACAGATTTGGTGCAACGCTCATATGCACATGTACGAGTTCCATTCCGAGGATGGGTCGGTGATGGACCAACTAGAGGCCGTGATGGCGGATGCCTCCCGCTGGCACACGGTCTTTCGGAGCACTAGGTCCATGCGGCTTCTCTCGACCGAGTGTGATTGCGGGCCGGAGAACATATCCACCATCCTGGAGGACCAAAACTGCTGGTATGTGCAACCATTGGTCTTCCAAGGCGGCAAGGCCCATTATCGGGTCATCTGCCAAGGCCGGGAGGGCATCCGCAAGGCCGTGAACCTCATGAGGAGAAATGGATACGCCGTGGAGCTCGCCTCGTTGAAGGACCTAGATTTCTCCACATTTGCCAATGAAATGTTCATATCATCCTCCAATTTGTTGTCTGGAGTCACTGGGAAACAATTAGGGGTTCTGGCCGACGCCTATTCCCGCGGATACTTCGATGAACCGGCCAAAGTGGACATAGATACCTTGGCCAAAGGCGCGGGGCTTTCCCGGTCCACATATTCGGAACACCTAAGGAAGGCGGAGGCGAGGTTACTATCGAATCTAGCTCCCATCATCAAGATCTCTTTGGACTAATGTTGGAATTGTTCTGGCCACTGTTCCCTCGGTCCACTCAACGACGCTCGTTGCATCAAAAGGTTTCATGTTCAACTTTAGTGACCTATTGTTAAAGAATATTCTTACAATATTTCCATACTTAATTAATAAATACACTGAATTTTTCTATCTTTAATCATGAAGGAGATCAAAGGCAGTGTCGAGATTGACGCTCCTATCGAGAGGGTTTGGAAGGTGCTGACCGATTTTAAGGCCTACCCCAAATGGAACCCGTTCATCACTCAGATGTCCGGGGAACTAAAGGAGGGCAGTATATTTGACGTCGTGGTCAAGATCCCTAGCAGGAAGGATTCCTCGTTCAAGTCCAAACTAGTTAAGGTCGTGGACAAGCAGGAAATGATGTTCAACGGAACGATCAAGAAAGGGATGCTGACTGACGACCACCTGTTCAAATTGGAGTCATTGGGTGAGAACAAGACGAGGATGTTCCAGAGCATCGCATTCAAAGGATTCATGTCCTACTTCGCTGGCAGCACAATCAAGGATGGACAGAAAGGCCTGGACATGATGAACTCGGCTTTCAAGGTACGATGCGAAGCACAGAAAAAATGAATGTCATGGGTCGTAGGCATCGAGATAATGGTCGATATTAGGAATAATACTGCAATTCAAGTTTGTAAGGTGGGAATGCACGGCAGGTCCCATTTTCCATATCCATTCCCGGCAGAATTTGGATTTTAGGAAATGAAGGACCTTGATTCCCCCCTGACCGATTCTATTCACTGCCTACTTCAGAGCTTTCAGGAACTCCTCTACAGGAATCGCTGGCATGGTAAGGGTCTCTAAGGTCCCTCTAGCTCCCAGCTCCACCATGACCTTCAATACGGTCTCGTTGTCTGGAGCTTCAAGAACATTCAGGAAATCGTATTTTCCAAGTAGGGCGTATTGCTCCACCACCTTGGCCCCCATCAACTCGATCTCCTTGTTCACTTCCCTCAGGCGTTCCGGCTTTATCTTGAGCGTCTCCCTTCCTTCGGCCGTGAGCCTCGATAATACCATGTATTTCGCCATTTGTTCAACTCCATGTAACCCTTGGTTTTTGCAGGTCATATTTTTTTCGGGACCTTTTAGAAAAGACCGAGCTACGAACTTGGGATTTTTCCCATTTCCTCGAGTTGTTCAGAAGATAATTATCTATGTTCAGCGATGAGACACACTAATACGCTTAGTCCCGCTGGTGGAAGGGAAACTATGAGGAAAATCCTCGGTATTGTTGGTAGTCCCCGTCGAAACGGTAACACAGACATCCTGGTCAATATGATTTTGGATGGGGCAAGGTCCACATCAGCAGTGACAGACATGATCCATCTGGACGAAATGGAGATAAACCAGTGCGATGGATGCCACCGTTGCTGGAGCGATGGCAATTGCCGATGGAAAGACGATATGCCAATTATTTACAAAAAGATCGCTGGATGCGACGTTCTGGTCCTAGGCACTCCAGTATACTGGTTCGGTCCATCGGCTATGATGAAATCATGTCTCGATCGATTCGTATACTTCAACAGTCCCAAGACCCGATCTCTGGTAAAGGGTAAGGCGGTCATTTTGGTCGTACCATTCGAAGATACAGAACTCGGGACGGCAGACCCTTTGGTCGCTATGTTCGAGAAGAGCTTGGAATACCTGGAGATGAACCTTTTTGCAAGGCTCCTGGTCCCAGGCCTCACCAGACGGGGGGAGGTCAAAGAGAAGCAAGTGATCCTAGAGGAGGCCTATGGCATAGGGAGGGATTCCGTCACCCATCGAGGTTGATCTAACCGATCTCCCGAGGATTGGCATTCCCTTTTGTAATCAAGGACGATTTCTTTGGCTTTTATTTACGAGTTCTTAAAAACATCCATCGAGCAGGGACTCGTATTAATGCGAAGTTCAAGACATCCGCGAAGATTTGCAAATGACCTTCCGATATAGTTCGGGAGAGCTCGATGGATACCGGGCAATCTCTTTATGTTTTTACTCAATTTCTAAAAATAAATATACGTTTATCTAATAAAATATCATTATTTATGTATTTGTCTTATTAATAACGTATAATTATCAAACAATTGTCTATCGGTTTTTCAGTGTGGCGCAACAATTAGGAATTACATGATGGGCAGGAGATAGCGTTCTTACCCTCTATGAGACGCGGTGCCGCCCCCCTTCCAAAAAAGATAGTGGTTGAAGGAACGAGGTGTAAGAATGGCAATCGAATATGGCAACACAGCGTGGGTACTGATCGCAACCGGATTGGTCTTCATTATGACCCCTGCGGTCGGCTTCTTCTACGGTGGTCTGCTTGGAAAGAAGAACATGTTGTCCGTCCTGGGGCAGAGTATTATTATCATCGGGATGGTCACACTTATCTGGGTCACGGTAGGCTTTTCCCTTGCCTTCGGAGGCTGGGGGCAACCATACATTGGGAACCTTGATTGGTTCATGCTCAATGGGGTCGGGACCGAACCGCTCTCGACCGCAGACGGTAGCTACTACGGCGCCACAGGAATCCCTGGCTTAGCCTTCATGATGTTCCAAGGCATGTTCGCCATCATCGCTGTAGCCTTAATCATCGGGGGCGTGGTCGAGCGTATGAAATTAAAGGCCTTGGTGATATTCCTCTTCATCTGGACGATGATCGTCTACCTACCCGTAGCTCACTGGGTATGGGGCAATGGTTGGATTGCGCAGTTGGGGGCTATAGATTTTGCCGGGGGCATCGTTATTCACATCACCGCAGGCGTTTCGGTACTCGCAGCGGTGATCGTCCTCGGAAAGCGGCTGTCCTTGTCCAATTGCTGTCCCGACATCCCTCACAATGTGCCATTCGTGGTCCTAGGCGGGGCTTTGCTTTGGGTCGGTTGGTTCGGGTTCAACGGAGGGAGTGCCTTGGCCGCCGACGGCATCGCCGCAAATGCCATCGTGGTTAGCCAGGTCTCAGCTGCCACCGCAGCGATAACCTGGGGGACCATAAGCTATTACCATTTGGGAAGGCCAGGGGTCCTCGGTCTCATCACCGGGGCCATAGCCGGTCTTGCCGCCATCACGCCAGCGGCTGGGTACGTTGACGTATCGGGTGCCATAGCGATAGGTCTGGGGGCAGGGGTTTTCTGCTATGGTGGGATCCTCCTGAAGAAGAAATTCAATTACGATGATACCTTGGACGTCTTCGGAGTTCACGGTGTTGGGGGCATGTGGGGCGTCATCGCCACAGGATTATTCAGCACCGGGACCTTGGCCAGCTCCCGCGTGGGCTTGTTCTATGGCGGAGGGTTCGGCCTACTGAGCGATCAGATCATCGCAGCGGCTGCGGTCGCCGCCTTTGCCTTTGGGGTGAGCTTCGCTATCCTCTACATTCTGAAGAAGGTCATGTCCATACGTATGACCAAGGAGGAGGAACGGATAGGTGCTGACATAACCCAGCATGGTGAATCAGCTTATGGGGGGCTGTTCTAGGTGAAGATGATTATCGCGATCATCCGCCCGGAACGCCTCGGCTCCGTCAAAGCCGCCTTGGAGGAGATCGGGATACATGGCCTGACCGTCTCTGAAGTCCATGGTCGAGGTGAACAGAAAGGGCTCGAGTTCACGCATAGGGCGGGCAAGTACCGTGTGGATATGCTCCCCAAGGTGAAGATCGAGGTGGTGGTGAAGGACAACCTTGAGACCAAGGTGGTCGAGACCATCTGCAGCTCCGCCCGGACTGGTGAGGTCGGGGACGGTAAGATATTCGTCCTCCCAGTGGCGAAGGCAATCAAGGTGAGGACTGGTGAGGAGGAAACATAACGTTCGATGACTCGGGGGAATGAGAATCAGAAACTCTTTTCTTATTTCTACTTAATGCCACACAAAGGAATAAAATCAAAAGAAGAAAAGGTTAGATTGGCCATCAATCCGACCTGATGGCCCGTATACTCAACGCAGTTGGCCAGCCGCTTGAAGTTCGGCCGTGATCTTGTCAACCGCTTCCTCGACGTCATGGGGCTTCCGGGCGCCGGTGCAGACCAGCTTTCCCGAGCCGAACAGCAAGAGCACTACCTTCGGAACGTCCAACCGATAAACGAGGCCAGGGAACTGCTCCGGCTCGTACTCCACCCGCTCCAGTCCGAGCGTGATGGCGATGGCGTTCAGGTTGATCTTCTGTCCCAGGTCGGAGGATGCGACGATGTTCTGCACCTCGATCTTTGGCTCGGTCTTGATGCGTATGCCAGCCTTCTCGATCTGCTTGACCACGTTCTCGATGGCCATCTTCACCTGGTCCAGGCTCTTGGCCCCGGTGCAGACGACCTTGCCGCTGCGGAAAAGCAGGGTGGCGGTCTTCGGCTCCTTCATGCGGTAGATGAGCCCAGGGAACTGCTCCGGCTCGTACTCGGAACCATCCAACGATATGGCCAATGCTGGCAGGTCAAGCTCAATCCCCAAGGAGGTGGAGGCCACCACGTTCTCTATCTTGAATTTGGAAATAGGAACACCTTCGAAGGCTAATTTATATACCAATATTTAAAGGGAATTTTTTTGTTTTGTCCCAAATATTGTCGCTCGGGAATCCATTATCGATCTGCCTATGTTAAACCCAACTGTGATGGCCTTCCGAAGGTCAACGATTTCTACATCCAAATTTAAATTGGCAAAATCCATCAGTAAAAGATTTATCATCTGTCAAATAATTGTATTATCGGGAAGGACATGGAGGAGGAAACCGTGGGATACGATGGTTTCACAGAAGGGACCTACAACTTTGGTAATATCAGGGTGATCCAAAACCCTGGCAGCCTGGAGGTGAGCAGACGCTCGAAAGGCCCCATGGGTTACTTCTTCATCTTTTTCGGTGGTATCTGGCTGCTATTCACAGCATCCCTCCTCGCCTCGGTCCTCTCGGAAGGTCCATTGGGTTCCATCGATTGGTCCGGTCTACTTCTCTCGATTCCATTGCTTCTTCTTGGTCTATTCATGCTCTATTTTGGAATAGTATCGGCGTTCAATCGTTCCTTAATACGGATAGAGAACGGTAGGTTGACAAAGGAAAACAAGCCCCTGCCTTGGTTCGGGTCGAGATCATTTAGCACAATCGATGTGAGTCAGATATATGTTAAAACCGGGATGAGGGAGAATAACTTCGGCAGGACGAACCAGTTCTATGACCTTTTCATGGAGTTCATGGACGGAAAAGATGCCAAGGTCCTGTCTGGCATCAGCACTTTTGAAGGTGCCGAGCGATTGGAGGGAACGATTGAGGAATTCTTACACTTATGTGATAGTGAGGTGGACAAGGAGTGTACCGAATCACAATCCCAACGGGTTCTTGACAATATTGACGCTATAGGTTCTGATGTGACCTCACGCATGACCAAGGCCCATCTGACCATGAGAGGCAAACTGAACCCATCATGGGAGCTTAGCTCCTACGATGACGGAAGCATCATCTCCACTTTCGCCCCGGACCGCGGGGTGGGCGTCAATCGCCCGCTCATTTATACAGCAGCGATATTGGTCGGTATGTTCTCTCTGATATTCTTCTTGGGGTTCTCCTCCAGCGGCGATTTTCCTTTGCAATTTTTGTTCATCCCCCTCGTCCTCATTATTATTATGTTCTTCGCCTTCCGCACCATGGGCGCCAGGACCTACGCCACAAAGAGCGGCCGGTTCCAATTTCGGGCTAGACGTACAAAGGGCGAGCTCAACGCTATGGGGTATGATTGCATAGGTGTCGATGATCGTTCCTGCCTCTTCGCAGCAGACAACAAGGAGGTCCGGTTCAACGACGGAGCGGTCTTCAGCTATGTCAGTGGAGCAAACTTTACTGGAGGTGGACAAAACAATGTATTTCGGGCCGACCTACGCAACGTCAATATAATGTTCTTTGAGGGCAAAGGACAGGGACGGGACCCTAACCCGTTGATCATTATCAAGGACATGAGCGGTCCCCAACAAGCTCAGGCAGAGGTCTATCTGACCTCCCGGGATGGTCACGATAGGTACATCGACCAGCTTACCGGTTTCGCCGTCCATCTCTTCCACCTCTACAAGACCAACCCCAACTTCTATGACTGATTCCCCTTATCGTGGAATGCCCGATCAACATGGAATGCCGATTGTATCAGACCTTGGATGTCGGCTCCCACGAGATTTTCGTGGGAGAGGTGGTACAGACCCATGCCGACCCTTCCGTCCTGATCGACGGTGCCATCGACATCAAGAAGATGGACCCGCTGTTGTTCGACATGGGCTCCAAGGGTTATTGGACCGTGGGGGACAATGTAGGCAGGGCCTGGAACATCGGAAAAGGGTACCGCAGGTAAGCCTATCCCGTTCGATCTTAACTAAGTCCTGACATCTAGGTCCGTGCTGCTTTCCGGGCACCACTACTTTCGATGCTGATGTCGTCCAACTTGGATTCCATACCTTTCCCGAGAAGCTGCGGGGAACGAGCTCCTGTTACTATGAGCAGGACCTTTATGGTCCTCTCCAGCTCTGGTTCGATGGTGCATCCCCATATTATCCTCGCTCCCGGGCTGACGCTCTTGGTAACGATCTCAGCCGCCCTCTGCGCCTCATCCACGGTCATGTCCGGGCCGCCGATGACGCGAACCATGGCCCCCCTGCTTCCCTTGAGGTCCACACTTCCCAGTAAGGGCGAGTTCAAAGCTTCCTTCACCGCCCTCTCCACTCGTTCGCCCGGTTCATCCGACTCCCCTATGCCCACGAAGGCCATGCCCCCCTCGTCCATTATGGTCTGGATGTCCGCGTAGTCGAGGTTGACCAGCCCAGGCTTGGTGATGATCTCGGTGAGGCCCTTGATCGTCTGCATGAGCACCTCGTCCGCCACCTTGAAGGCCGCTTCCACGGGCATTTTCGGGACCAGTTCCAGCAGTTTGTCGTTCATGATCACGATGGTGGTGTCGCACATCGCCGTCAGGCGATTCAGACCGTCCAGAGCGTTCTCCATGCGCACATTTCCCTCGGCCCGGAAGGGCAAAGTGACCACACCGATGGTGAGGGCGTTCATCTGCTTCCTCGACATCTCGGCCACATATTGGGCCGACCCTGTGCCGGTGCCTCCCCCCATCCCAGCGGTGACGAACACCAAGTTCGCCCCGGTAAGCACGTCCCTTATCTCCCGGCAGCTCTCCATCGCCGCCTGTTCCCCCACTCGAGGTATGGCCCCGGCGCCGAGCCCCCTCGTCGTCGCCTTTCCGATCAGGACCTTGACCGGCACCTGGATGGAAAGGAGGTGCTTGGCATCTGTGTTCAGGGCGTAGAACTGCGCGCCGGTGATACCAGCCGCAACGCACCGGTTGATCGTGTTGCAGCCCGCGCCTCCGCAACCGACGATCTTTATGCAGACCGAGAGCTGTTCGGCGATCCTTCTTATCTCATCATCCGTCTGCGAACCTCCCGCTGGGGTCGTCGCGATGGGCGACTGCAGTGGGACGCTCGACATGCTGGCATTATCTAATGCTACATTGGTCGATGGACCTGTCATTGTGCATCCCGGAGATTATATTCTATTGATGCGAATATAAATCTACCTGTGGTACCGAGGGAGGTCGCATCTACGCCTTTGGTCCCCATGAGCCTTCGGGGCCGAAAGCGAAATGACCTTGGTCCGCCAATGTTGAACCGCGACGGCAATCGTCGCCGTCATCTAGGGAGCGAAATAATGAAACCGGCGTTGTTGGTGATCGACATTCAAAGGGCATGGCTTGAGACGAATGAAGGACTAAAGCAGACCCTGGAGCGACGCCTTGGCACGATCAATGCGGCCATCGCCTTGTTCCGTGAACGGGGTATGCCCTTGATCGTGGTCTACCATACCGCACCAAAGGAAGGAGTGGTTCCAGACACCGACGGCTTCGAGTTCCATCCGGATGTGAGGATCGAGGTAACGGACCTGATGTTGGTCAAGTCCTATCCCAACGCTTTCAACAAGACGGAGCTGCAGGAGATATTGTCCATGGACGGTTGCGACACGGTCATCCTGGCTGGCCTGAGCACGACAGGTTGCATCATGGCCACGTACATCGGGGCCATTGACCGGGACCTCCATCCTTATCTTCTTAGGGATGGAGTTGCTGGCGAAAGCGAAACCCTCGTACGCCATGCCCATGAGATCTTCGACACCCTGAGCCTGGACGCCTTGGACCAGATCCTGCCCAAGAAAGTGTAACGCAATAACGCGTTGGCTGATGATCCGATGGACCAGCGGGAGCGTTTGCTGCGGAGCCTGGACCGCGAGGAGGTAGACAGGGCACCTTGCGCCTCACCGCTGCAGACCGGGACCGTCGCCTTGATGGAACTGTGCGGCGCACATTGGCCTGCCGCGAATGGCGACCCGGTCCTCATGACAGAGCTGGCCCTTGCTGCCCATCGCTATGCTAGGCTCGAAGCGGTAAGGGTCCCCTTCGATGTGACGGTGGACGCGAGCGCCTTCGGGGCGGTGACGGACCAGGGTACATTGGACCGGCAGCCCGCCGTCCTCAGTCCCCTGTTGATTAGGCCCGATGATCGAATAGAGAGGCTCCCAGACCCGGAGTTGGACGGAAGGGCGCCAGTGCTGTTGTCGTCCGTGGAAATGCTGAGGAACCGTGGCACTGCCGCCCCGGTGATCTGCGGATTGGTGGGTCCCTTCATGCTCGCCTGTCAACTGCGCGGGCTCGAGGCCTCGCTCTTCGATATGATACTTGAACCTTCCAGGATGCGAGACCTTTTGGAGACCACCACCGCCTGGGACAATGCCTTCTCAAGACGTGCCATCGAGGCCGGCGCCGACATCATCACCATCGTCGATGCCACCAGTACCGGGTCTATCCTCGGACCGGTCCAATATGCCGAGCATGCACAACCTTTCCAGTCCGACATTGTCAGTAGGATTGGGAAATGCGGTGCAAGGGCGGTCCTGCACATATGTGGCGACACCAGTGAGAATTTGGTGGGGATGGTCAGGACCGGTGCGAACGGGATAAGCCTGGACCAATGCATGGACATGAAAAAGGCAAAGATTAGACTGGGCGAAGGAACCGCCCTCATGGGCAACATAGACCCAATCGGAACTTTGTGGCTCGAAGGGCTGGAGGAGGTGGATAGATCTGTCACCAAGTGTCTTGCTGAAGGCGTTGACGTGATCGCTCCTGGTTGCGGACTGGCCCCACACACTCCTTTACAGAATATCAGGGCCATGGTCAAGGCGACCCGCCGCATCCATTAGGGTGCTTGACCATTTTTTCCAACTGGTCAGGACCTACCAAGCCCATAAATATCCTTACGATTTTCGCAGCCTTGACATGCTGAAGAGAGGAGGCCCTTCCCGGCTCAAGGTCCCCAATACCGTCAAATGGCTCATACTGCTGACCTCGTTCAGTGCCATCGGCTACGGGTATCTGGTGACGGCCATCACCGCCTACCTCCCAGAGAGGGGGGTCAGCTCCAGCGATATCGGTCTGATCATCGGCGCCTCCGGCCTGGCCATGATATTGTGCGCCATCCCATTCGGCATCCTCTCCGACCGCATCGGCCGGAAATGGATCCTCATCATTGGGTTGGTGGGCGTGCCTGTGGCGATGTTCCTATGCACCTTCTCACTGGACACCTCGTACTTCTTGGCGGCAAGCATCATCGCCGGTATAGCCGAAGGAGCGTTACTGTCCACATGGAACGCTATGATCGCCGATCAGACCACCGTGGACAATCGGGACCTGGCATTCTCCCTGTCGTTCATCGTCAACGGCTCATTCTATGGCATCGGTCTTGCGCTCCCCTTCCTATTCCCATTTATCCAAGATTCCACCGGTCTATCGTCGGCGCAGGTGCATTCCGGAGCGTTCCTGGTGCTTGGGTTCATCACCGCCATCTCGCCCATATCGCTGGTCTGGCTCTTAAGGGACTACCGGGACAAGGCGCAGGGTTCGAAGGTCCGCCGGGGTTCCTTGTTGAAGGAGAGGAGCAAGAAGACCTTGGTGAGGTTCTCCATCAATAACACCTTGATCGGTCTGGGCGCAGGCCTGATCATCCCCCTGGTGCCCACATGGTTCTTTCTACGCTATGGCATCCCAGACTCCACCACCGGGCCGCTCCTTGCCCTGTCCAGCCTGTCCATCGCGTTCGCGGCGATGTTCAGTTCCAGATTGGCCCAGCGCTTCGGGCAGGTGAAGGGCATAGTTCTCACTCAAGGTTTGTCCACCATCTTCATGGTGGCCATACCGCTCATGCCCGGGGCGGCGCTGGCCGGCGCGATGTTCCTCATCCGTTCGGCGCTCATGAACATGGCCGGCCCGATATTCGACTCGTACCTGATGGGGATCATCGACAAGGACGACCGTGGGTTGGCCAGCGCCATCAACTCCATCGTGTGGAGGGTGCCGAACTCGGTGACGACCTTCATCGGGGG
>JACXTP010000150.1 GCA_016919625.1 Methanomassiliicoccaceae archaeon | reverse complement strand
CGCCCTCAAGGGGGATCAAAAATGGAATCCATCGACGGAAATGCCTCCGCCTCTACCGAGGCCAAGATGTTCTATGCCAAGGAAGAGGCCAAGCACGGGCTCGCCAAGGAGATCGAATCACGGCACATACCCGACCTTAGGGTAGTGTCAGGAAATGGGGAGGCCATGCTCTATGCAAGGGACCAATCGGACATCCCCCAACTCCTCAAGGACATGTTGCTGCACTACCGACCGGACGTAGTGGTCCAACCCTCCACCCCGGAGGCGGTTTTGCAGGCATTGCAGTTCGCGGGTGAACATTCATTGACGGTCATACCACGCGGTGCCGCATCATCGCCATTCGGCGGGGCGGTCCCGGTCGACGGCGGCATGGTCCTCGACCTGAGCACCATGGACCGAATCCTCGAGATCGATGTGAAAGGCCAGAAGGTCATCGTCCAGGCAGGGGCACGCTGGGCCGATGTGGACCATGCGCTCAATGAGAAAGGCCTCAGGCTCATCACGTCCCCCTCTAGTAAATTCTCCACCGTCGGGGGCTGGGTGGCCGGTGGTGGCATTGGCGTCGGTTCATTGGGAGGAGGGCACCTGAGGGAGAGCGTCCTCGGCCTGAAAACAGTGAACAGCAAAGGCATCCGATCATACTATCCAGGCGATCAGGATTTCCGCGCCATGTTCGGCAGCGAGGGTCAGCTCGGCGCCATAGTCGAGGTCACCTTGAAGGCCAAGCCGATCGACCCGAAGTCCCGTCCCCATCTTTTGATATTCCCCAAGCTCGACGATGCCATCTCCACAGCTCTGGCCTTGAAATATCTCGATCCTCTACCGGAGGACCTGATCTACTTCAGCCCGGGCAAGATGGTGTACAGCAACCGCATCTTGGGCCAGGAGCGTTTGGCCAAAGGCCATGCCCTGTTGGTCACATCCGGCGACGAGAGGTCCGAGAATGCCATCCAGTCCTTGTTCCAGAAGAAGGGCATCAAGGAACAGGAGGAGTACTTGGCGAGGATGCTCTGGCACGAACGGTACTTCCCCATGAAGTTGAGACGACTCGGACCGGGCATGCTCGGGGCGGAGGTCCTCGCACCCACCGTCAAGCTATCCCAGATGCTCGATCTGGCCGGACGGCTCTGCGACGGGTTCGCCCTCGACCCTCTGCTCGAAGTGCACTTCATGCAGGGCAGCGAGTCGCTCATGCTCTGCTACTACCTGACCGACCAGGGCAACCAGGCCGCCTACGCGTTGGACGCCGTGAAATCGATGATCGTCACCGCCGCGCTGGTCGAACAGGGCGCCCACCCCTATTCCTGGGGCATCTGGAACAATTCCTTCGTGGACACGATGCCCAAGGATGAGTTGGACATGATGGTCCGGGCCAAGAAACGCAACGACCCCAGCAACATCATGAACGCTGGAAAGTTCTTCGAGCTGAAGGGCCGGGACATGGGGATCCCAGCCATGTTGCTCACCCCCGATGTCGCCGGCAACGGCCTGAGGGCCATGGCCCAGTTCTCCAAGCCGTTGGGTCCGCTGCTGCGCGCCGCCTCCCTGGTCGCCAAGAAGACCATGGGGCCAGGCAAACGGGACGAAGCGGTCCGTACCGCCGACCAGTGCGCCATGTGCGGTGCCTGTGTCTCCGTCTGTCCCGCCTACAAGGTCTTGCACGACGAGCGCGTCACCGCTCGGGGAAAGCTACAGACGATCAAGCTTCTATCCAGCGGCGCCGAGATATCGGCAGAGCATGCCCATCGCACCTTCCTATGCATGCGCTGCAAGGCCTGCGAGCAGGTGTGCCAGTCCAAACTTGACCTGATCCCGACCTACGATGTCCTGGAGAAGCGGCTGGAAGGCCTATACTCCAAGGATGTCAAGGAGATCGAGCGCTTCGTGCGCTTCACCGAATCAACACCGGCCTACGACGACCTGATCCAGAGGGGATTGGTGCTGGGCGCCCCCAAGAACGGGATGGGAGGTGGCGACCGTGTATGAGCGCTACCACATCCATGTCGAGGCAGCTCCGCCACGCTACGTTCCGGTGCCGAAGTTCCTCATGGTCCGGGCGGACAACTGCATCAACTGCGGCAAGTGCGAGCGCAACTGCGTCTACGGCGTGCACAAGCGCCGTGAGGACGACCCGAGGCAGATGGCCGATCCGATCAGCCAGTTGTGCAAGAACTGCTTCCGCTGCGTGGCCGAATGCCCCCAGCGCGCATTGACCCTGTCTCTCAACCAGGAGTTCCTCGCCCTCGGTAACGGCGTCTGGACCCCGCAACGCATCCAGACCATTTGGAACGAGTCGGAGATGGGCAAGATCCCGGTGCTGGGCGCCGGCTACCGGGGCATGTTCTCCGGGCCAGGCTATGACTCTATGTGGACGGACATGTCCGAGATAGTTCGGCCCACCCGCGATGGCATACACGGTCGGGAGCACATCTCCACCAACGTCATCATCGGGCGCAACCCGTTCTACCTTCAGTTCGGGCCGAAGGGTGAACTGCTCACCCCCATGCCCAGCTTCGTCGAGCTGCCATTGCCTTTCATCTTCGATCTGTGCCGTCTCAAGAACATCACGCCGGCGATGCAGCAAGGCTTCGCCCGCGCCGCCGCCGACCTGAACACCCTGCTCATCGTTCCCATGGAGGACCTGGACAAGGTCGAGAGGGAGATCCCTTCCGCCAACGTCGTTCCGGTGGTGCGCAAGATCTCCGATCTGGAGCTGGTCCCTCCCGGGACGAGGATGGTCGAGATCGAGTGGGATGAGGGCTGGGAAGCAGTGATAAAGGCTGCCCGGGCCAAGATGCCCGACGTCATACTCGGGGTCCGATTGATGTCCGGACCTGGCCTGGAACAGAGATTGCTGCAGACCGGTCAGAGCGTTGACGTCGTTCACATATTGCTCGATTCGAACGGACAGGACGAGGAAGGCCGTTACGCCCGGGACAAATTGCGCGAGCTGCACCGCAGCCTGGTCAAGGAGGGCCATCGCGACGAGGTGACGATAATCGTCGGCGGAGGCATCGCCGCGGCGGAACATGTACCCAAGAGCATCATCTGCGGCGCCGACCTGGTCACCCTGGAGGAGGCGTTGCTGGTCTCCCAAGGATGCCGGGCCTGCGCGGACTGCAAGGAAGGAAACTGCCCGGCCGAGGTCACGACCGCGCCGAGCGAGTATGTGAAAGGGAGGACCATCAATATGTGCAACGCCTGGAGGGACCAGATGTTGGAGGTGCTGGGCGCCATGGGCATCAAGGAGGTGCGCCGCCTGCGCGGCGAGGTGGGCAGGGCCATATTCCAGGAGGACGCGGAGCGCGACTCCTTTGTTGGCATAACGGGAGGTGATGCCAGTGGCTGAGGGCCAAATGTGCGTCCCGGAGGCCTCTTGGGTCCCCGCCGAACGCCTCAAGTTCGTCAACCGCTTCGTGGTGGAAAGGGCGGACAGCTGCATCTCCTGCGGCCTATGCGCCTCCCTCTGCCCGAACGGGGTGCACAAACGGGTGGAGGGACATGCGTCCATACTCCCACCGTACAACCAGCGCTGCATCGGGCCGAGCTGCGCCAGCAACGATTACTACTGCGTGAGGCGCTGCCCCACATCCTCATTGTCCGTAAGGGCCAGCGAGACCTTCCCCGCCCTGGGGGACGTGCGCTGGACGGCGGACATGGTTTTGGCCACCTGGCGCATGGCGGAGACCGGCGAGCCGATGCCATTGGACCACCCGGCCAACCTAGGCGCTTGCGGCGGAGGGTTCGACCAGCTGCACTTCCGCATCCCCAAGGGGGGCAGCAAGCCCAAGGACTACCAGTTCGAGACATCGGTCGAGCTGAACCGGCGCAAGACCGGCCCCCGGGTGAAGATAGACATCCCGGTCTATGGAGGCGGCATGTCCTACGGTTCGGTCAGTCTTTACACCATGGTGGCGAGGGCCAAGGCGGCCCAGGCCTGGGGCACCTTCACCTGCACTGGCGAGGGCGGCTATCCGGTCGAGCTCATCCCTTACAAGGACCATGTCATCACCCAGATCGCCACCGGCCTGTTCGGCGTCAAGGAGGAGACCATCCAACGCGCGCCGATAATCGAGTTCAAGTACGCCCAGGGCGCCAAGCCCGGATTGGGCGGCCATCTGCTCTGGGAGAAGAACACCCCCCTGGTTGCGAAGATGCGCGAGGCGGTGCCGCACACCTCACTGTTCAGCCCCTTCCCCTTCCACAGCGTCTACTCCGTGGAGGACCACAAGAAGCACTTGGACTGGATCTCTTCCGTCAACCCGCAAGCGCTGCTCTCGGTCAAGGTATCCACCCCCAATGATGTGGAGATGGTGGCGGTCGGTTCCTACTACGCCGGTGCGCACATCGTGCACCTGGACGGAGGTTATGGAGGCACCGGCGCAGCGCCCGAGATCGCCAAGAAGAACATCGCCACGCCCATCGAGTACGCCATACCCAAGGTGCACCGTTTCCTCACCAACGAGGGCATCCGGGAGGACGTCACCCTCATCGCGAGCGGCGGAATTCGGAACGCGCTGGACGTTGCCAAGGCCATCGCCTTAGGCGCCGACGGCGTGGTCATCGGCACCGCTGAGCTGGTGGCGTTGGGCTGCGTGCGCTGCGGCAACTGCGAGAGTGGTCGGGGCTGCCCCAGGGGCATCGCCACCACCGACCCGGAGCTCATCCATCAGATGGACACCGAGTGGGGGGCCAAGCGCATATCCAATCTTTTCTTGGCCTGGAGGGGGCAATGGGGCGACCTGCTGTCCCGCTTCGACATGCACGACCTGAAGGAGCTGCGGGGACGTACGGACCTGTTGCGCTTCGACGGGGGCAAGGAGGTGAAGGCATGAGCCAGACCGGAGAGATTATCAGATCCAGAGGATGGATGGCGAAGTGCGAGACCCCATACTGCACCAGGCAGATGGAGGCGGAGGGGGGCTGCGGCGTGGTCGGGTTGGCCAGCACGGTGGCCCTGCCCGGACGTCACTTCTTCGAATCGCTCAGGCAGATGCACAACCGCGGCAACGGCAAGGGCGGTGGCATAGCCGCCGTCGGCCTGGACCCCAAGCAGATGCATGTCAGCCGCGAGGTCCTCGACAACGACTACCTGATCCAGGTGGCCTACCTGGACGCCAATGTCCGAGAGGCGTTGGAGAAGGAGTTCCTCGAACCACGCTACGAGATACACGCCCGCTACATGGTGGACGAGAGCAACGACCCAGCGGTCCTGAAGGACCTACCAGTGCGCCCACCCCAGGTGTGGCGTTACTTCTGCCGGGCCCGGAGCGACGTGCTGGACCGCTTCATCGCCGATCGCGAGCTGCGCTCCCTGGAAAAGCGGCGGGCCGAGGACGAGTTCGTATACCAGACCAGCTTCAGCATCAACCTGAAGTACTACGCCTCGGGCAAGATGACCGCTTTCGTCATGTCCCAAGGCAGGGACATGATCATCATGAAAGTGGTGGGTTACGCCGAGGACGTCATCCGCTTCTACCGCATGGAGGACTTCACCGCGCACGCTTGGATCGGTCATCAACGCTACCCGACCAAGGGTCGGGTGTGGCATCCAGGCGGGGCCCACCCGTTCATGGGGCTGGATGAGGGCCTGGTCCACAACGGCGACTTCGCCAACTACCATTCGGTCAGCGAGTACCTGGCCCAGCGCAACGTCAAGCCATTGTTCTTGACCGATACCGAGGTATCGGTCCTCCTGTTCGACGTGCTGAACCGCGCCTACGGTTATCCGTTGGAGTACATCATAGAGGCCTTAGCGCCTACGACCGAGCGCGACTTCCACCAGCTGTCCGAAGAGAAGCAGAAGGTCTATAAGGCCATCCAGAGGGCGCACATGCACGGCTCCCCCGACGGGCCCTGGTTCTTCATCATCGCCCGCAACTGCTATTATGAGGGTAAGCAGCAGCTCATCGGCATCACCGACACCTCCATGCTGAGGCCGCAGGTATTCGCTATGGTGGAGGGGGACATCCAGATCGGGCTGGTGGCCTCGGAGAAGCAGGCCATCGACGCCGCCCTTCGTTCCATCAATGCCGACCACCCCTCCGTGCCCAAGCAGGCGGACGTCTACTGGAACGCCCGCGGGGGCAGCCACACCGACGGCGGCGCATTCGTCTTCAGCATCGTGCCCGAGAATGGCAAGAAGAGGTTGGAGGTCACGAACAAGTTCGGCTCGCCGGTGGAGGTCAAGCTGAAATACGACCGGCCCCAGGACCTGCGCATGGCCACCGCTCTGGACCGGACCCATTCGGCATCAGCGATAGTGGCGGACGGGTCCGGCGAGCAGGCCTTCTCCAAGTTCCAGACCGCCCTGCCCAAAATGGACGCCGACCAAGCCATGGCCATGTTCGCCACGGCGGTACAGCGCGGCAGCAAGGGCGGCAAGGACCTGGACGAGACGGTGCGCTTCCTCACTCAAGTGATCGACCGAAAATACGACCCGGGCACTCTGCGGCGCAGTCGCCTCACCGAGAAGGCGCTGGAGGCGCTGAACGCGATATTCCGCGCCCAGCCCCGCATCGGCTCAGCGAAGGACGGGTCCAGCCTGGTCGACATGGAGAACATGGGACAGATAGATGCGCCGCCCTCGCAGACCGCCAAACTGCTCATAGATTGCCGCGGTTTTCCCATGGAGGGGGAGGAGGGGCCGTCCTTCGCCGTGAGAAGGGCGTTCGAGAAGGGGTGGCGCCATGCCATACTCTTCGACGCCCACGGGCAGCGCTTCTTCGGCTGCGGGCTCGGACAGGCCTCCCATGGCATGCTCATAGAGGCCTACGGGACCCCAGGTGACTATCTCGCCTCGGGACTGGCTGGTGCCAGCGTCATCGTTCACGGCAACGCCCAGGACCAACTGTGCCAGATCATGGCCTCCGGGCGCCTGGTGGTGCACGGCGATGTCGGTCAGACCTTCATGTACGGCGCCAAGGGCGGGGAGGCCTTCATCAAAGGCAATGCCGCTGGCCGTCCGCTGATCAACGCCGTCGGGAAACCCCGCGTGGTCATCAACGGCACCTGTCTGGACTACCTGGCGGAATCGTTCATGGCGGGCGACCCCCTCAATGGCGGGGGCTTCGTCATCCTGAACGGGATGGGCTTCACCCTGAACGGCCAACCGGTCGAGCTGCCCACACCCTATCCCGGAGGGAACTTGTTCTCCCTGGCCTCCGGCGGTGCCATCTATGTCCGCGACCCCAAGGGAAAGGTGACCGCGGACCAGTTGAACGGAGGGCGGTTCGGCAAGATGACCGAGGCGGATTGGAACCTGATCCTGCCTTATCTGAAGGAGAACGAGGCGCTGTTCGAGATACCTATAGAGGGATTCCTGCTGACCGTGGACGGCGAGAGGCGTTCACCGTCCGAGGTCTATCGCAAGATAGAGGCCGTGCCAATGAAGTCGATGAGCAAGGCGGAACAGGAGCTGGAGGACACTGGGGACTGAACCTGAACATTGGCGATGAACATCAACCCTTGGCGGGGCGGTCCTGCTCGCCTCGCCTTTTTTTTCTCTAATCGATCAAAGCGTTCTAAATTCACATAGACGACGACCGTTCCGCGGCCAGCACGGTGTTGCGCATCAGCATGACGATGGTCATCGGCCCGACGCCTTTGGGCACCGGCGTGATGGCTTTCGCTTTCTCCTTCACCGCGTCGAAGTCGACATCTCCCACCAGACGACTGCCCTTGGGGTGGGTGGGGTCCTCCACGCGGCTCGTGCCGACATCGATGACCACAACCCCCTCCTTGACCATGTCGGCCTTGATGAAGCGTGGGATGCCCATGGCTGAGACCAGTATGTCCGCTTGGCGCGTCAATGAGGCCAGGTCCTTGGTCCGCGAGTGGCACAATGTGACGGTGGCATCGGCCCCGGGCCTCTTCTGCATCAGCATCGCCGCCAAGGGCTTGCCTACGATGTTGCTCCTCCCGCAGATGACCACATGCTTGCCGGCCGGGTCGTTCCCACTGCGCACGAGCAGCTCCTGGACCCCGCTGGGCGTGGCGGGCTGGAAGCCCTCGCCCTCACCGATCAATATCCGGCCCACGTTGATGGGGTGGAAGCAGTCGACGTCCTTGCGGGGGTCGATCCGCTCGATGACCTTGTTGGGGTCGATGTGCTTGGGCAAAGGCATCTGCACCAGAATGCCATGAATCCTCGGGTCGCGGTTCAGACGGTCTATCTCCAAGAGCAGATCCTGCTCCGACAGACTGGCTGGTCTCATTATCGTCTCAGAATTGAGGCCGAGCTCCTCGCAGGCCTTCCCCTTCATGCGCACATAGGTCGCAGAGGCGGGGTCATCGCCGACCAGGATCACGGCCAGTCCGGGCACGAAACCTTTGGCCTTCAGGGCAGCGATCCTCCCCCTCAGTTCCGATCGGATGGACTCGGCGAAGACGGTCCCGTCTATGATGGTCGCGGTCAGATGTACCCCTCGTCCCGACAAAAGGG